>JACRBX010000039.1 GCA_016219225.1 Deltaproteobacteria bacterium | reverse complement strand
CTTTTATCAGGCATATTTAATAGTTAACAGCGTCCCTTTACCCTCTGGTCCCGACATCCCTGGCTCTTTTTCTCCTTTCTTTTTCACCGGCGGTCCTGGGAGCGATCGGGATCGTTCCATCAGTGGTTGTCGGAAGCGTTCTGGTTTACATCCTCTTTTTTCAGGTCATGGCCGGTCTCATGATCCTACTCCAGACCGATGGCGGGTTGAAGTTCGAGACCGGGCTGGTCGTCGGACTGCCGCTCCTTCTCGGAATGGAAGTCGCCTTTTTACCGGCCGGGCAGATCGACTCTTTGCCGGTGACCCTGCGTCCGGTGTTGGGAAACGGCTTTGTGGTCGGCATCCTGGCCGCCTTTTTTCTCGAAGGCTTGGTCTTCCGGAGAAAAAGGGGAGCAAAACAATAGTTTGGGATCTTCGGAAAACTATGTGAGATGGTTTATCATTTAAACTTCAGGAATATTCAGGATAGTATAAAAAGATGCTTAAAGTGCGACAACCTTTAAAAACTAAGCTCTGGAATCCTCGAATCTTGGAATCCTGATCGTCCTATTATCGCCGGTCAGGAAACCAACCAAAGTGACCGGTTAAGAAACCGGCCAAGGGGTAGAATGGGCGGTATTCAGCGACACGGGACAGGCCTAAGAGCAAGCCACGACGCTGGGGGGATCACCGGGAATAGGGTGCACCCCGAAGGTTTTCCGCCATAATTTATTTTACAGATTAGGATTTATTTTTTCTTCGATAGCTTGGTCCTTCCAGGATAAGGACCTCGGAGTTATGAACGAGACGGTCAGCGATAGCCGTGGCCACCGGGGTGGAATCGAAGACCTTTCCCCAGTCAGTAAAGGGCAAATTGGTTGTCAACAGAGTTGATTTAACCGCATGCCTTTGACTGATGACCTGGAAGAAAAGGTGCGAGCCCTGGGGGCCGAGAGACAGATAACCGAGTTCGTCACAGACTAAGAGGTCCGGAGATTGATAAAAGTGAAGCATTTTAAGTAAAGAGTGATCGGCTTCAGCGGCAATGAGGTGATTGATCATATCCATGGTATTGGTAAAGAGACACTTGATATTGGCATTACAGGCGGCAAAGACTAAGGCTTTGGCCAGGAAGGTTTTACCGGTACCGGGATTGCCGATGAGGATGATATCCTGATGCTTGGAGATAAAATCGAGGGAGAATAAGTTCAGGATGAGGGTTTTCTGATCAAGCCGGGACTTATGGTGGTGGAAGTCAAACTGGTCAATCGTAGGTTTATCACTTAATTGGGATTGACGGAACTTAAGGGCAATGGCCGTCTGGCGACGGGCCTCCAGTTCGTAATCGGCCAGACGGTTCAAGACTGCCGGCAGGTTGAGATTTTTTTGAGCGGCCTGATCCAGGACGGAGTCCAGTTGTTGGGCCATGGTTTTTAGACGGAGTTGGATCAGTTTATCTTTAAGCGTTTCCAAGTCAGACATGATTAGTCCTTCCGTTTGAGGATATAAGCATCATACTCGGCCAGGAGGGGCTCCTCCAGGCGGATACGGTTTAAATCCTGGCGTTTGAGTTGGACCGGGGGGTGATCCTGTTTAGGAGACGTTTCCTGATGGAGGATGTTTTCCACATAGTGGGCGCCATAGGCCTTGTGGATCATGGCCCGTTTAAGGGCCTGGATCAATAAAGGGGTTCCATAGCGGTCTTTTAAAGCCAGGAGTTTGGCCAGGTTTTTTTTAATGGGCTGACCGCTGTGGGCCAGACCCTCCAGAAAGGCCTTGGCCTCTTCGCCTAAGGAGATAAAGGCGGAGACCTCAGTAGCCAGCCATTCCTGAGGCCGACGCTTAAAAGCGGCTTCGCGATGGGCCGGAAGTTCCAGGCGTTGTTTTTTCTCCCAACAACGGGTATGGATAGCCAGAGTTTTTTCGTGAAGATAGATAGTGATGGTTTGGTAATCGGCCTTGAGGATGACGGTTTTACCGATGGCCCAGGGAGGGACGGAGTAAAAGTTGCTGTCGAAACGGATGGCGAAGTCGGAGTGTACCTTAACCGAGAGGGTTTCCCGGCAGTCGGGGGTAAACTCGGGCAAGGGTTGAAGAGCCTGGGGGTTGAAACGATCGACTGGCCTTTCGCCGGTAGTACCGTGGAGCCGGATATTCGCCTGGGTATCCAACCAGTGCCATAGCTGGCGATTGATATCGAAAAGATCGGTAAAGGTTCTGAGGGGCCAGAAGTTATGACGGAGGTAATGGATGCCCCCTTTTTCGATCTTACCTTTTTCGTGGGGTTGATAGGGGTGACAGGCCTTAGGGGTGATCCGGAAGGGTCGTAAGAAATCCAGGAAAGCTTCATTAAAACGGACTAAAGAGCCTTCCCTCTCTAAGACAGCGGTGAGCATATTATCGGTGACGATTTCCCTGGGGGTGCCTTGGAGGAAACGAAAGGCATTAAGTAAACCCTGATGGAGGGCCTCTTGTTTCTGAGAGTGGGTGAACTCGGCGTAAAGCATCCGACTATGGGCCTCGATGACCGCCAAACAGTAGAGCTTTCGGGGGGTCTTCCCGTAAGTCAAAGAACCGAAGTGGCCCCAGTCGATCTGGAACTGTTCCCCTGGAGGCGATTCGAAGCGGATATAGGCTCGTTTTTTCTTGGGTCTGATCTGTTGTAAGTACTCCCCCAGAATAGACCTGCCTCCGGCATAGCCTTGGGGCTTTAAGCGTTGATACAGAACCGCACCGCTGACCGAGGGGTCTTGCTCTAAATACTTTTGGATCTCGTTTTTAAACGGATCCAGCTTGCTGGTGCGTACTATTACCGGTCTGGGTGGATTCGGATTATCCCGATATCGTTTGACACTGTCCCGGCTGAGTTTGAGGGTCCGGGCGATTTTACGAAGACCATAGCCTTCATGAGACAGACGGTGGATCTCGAAGATAGTACGGTGATCAATCATAGAGACCTCTCCATGGTGTAAAAAAAGGTAATGAAAGGACCTGGAATAACTGGCCATCGAAAGCGATCAGGTCCTTTCGGATCAACGATTGCCGGGCTTTCAGATATTGCTTCAGACTGATCTTCAGGCAGGAGCAGATGCTATCCGCGGTATAATAGGAAAGTCCTTGTTTATCAGCGGCTAAGACCAGAAAGAGATACAGTAAAAGCTCCTGATGGGTCAGGGTTTTGATAAAGTATCGGAAGCGGTGTTCGATAAAAGCGAAACTGCCGGCGATCTTGCGTATCCGTGAAGGGTTGATCGGGTTCTTCTCAATCATAAAGTACCTCCTGTTTGGGGGTTATTGTAAGAAAAGCTTAAGGCTGGGTCTATCAAGTCCTTCTTTGCAAGATTAGCCCAATCTCTGGAAGTATCTGGAATAAGGAATATTTTTTGAGCGAACGCGTCCATCTTTGCAAGATCGGGAACTAACAAGTAACTTCCTGGTTTTACAAAAGAATAAGGCCTTAACGCGTCCATCTTTGCAAGATGGGCCAAACGCTGTTTCCGATCCCTGATTTGTTGTCTTTGAAGGTTTTTATGTACGTAGGCGGGATGTCCGGCCCGATAGTTTTTCCAATAGCCGGGATTTTGTTCCAGCCAGTTCTTTTGAGACTCACGGTGAGTGGTTTGGTAATCCAGGTCTTGATGCATCTTTTGTTTTTGCCAAAGGGCTTTCCTGGCTTGTTGGCACTCGGGACGATGACAATAGCGCTGGTTCTTAACCCGAGGGTCCGGAAGAAAAATAGTATGACAATGCCGACATCGGTTCTGATTCATGACTTCCCTCCTGGGAAACCATTAATCAGTCACTGATCCTCTGATTGGGAAGAAAATTAAGAAGAGAGAAAATAAATTTAACGGCAAGAAAATGTTGGGAAGAAAAAAGAAAAGAATCTCTGGTAGGTTTTTAGTCCGGTTTGCCTGGCCTACTTTCTAACCGAAGTAAATGGTAGACTTCCTGGCCGGTGATATCACCACCACCTTGGAAAACCGATCCAACTCTTGAATGAGAGCTATATCTATGAGATTAAAAGGAAGGATGGTCTATTGTGGTGAAGGCCCCTCTCCTGTCGACATTGATTTTGAGACAACTGTAATCCTGATAGGCCATCTACTCTACCTCTCTTCCTTTTCTACCTCCCGGTCTGCAAAAACTTCCCTACAACTCCGGACAACATAATGGCCAGAAGGAGAATTACCCCCTTGATCATGTCCGTCAGATAGCCTGGCACCATAAGAATGACAAGGCCATTGACAGCAATGACGACGATGAGAACACCAACGAAGGTCCCCGGAATATGAAACTGGCCCACACGGATCGTCGAAGCGCCGATGAAGGAGGCACCAAAAGCATCCAACAGGTAGGCGCCCCCCTGCGTAGAGGTTGCACTCATGGTTGATGAGGCCAGGAATATCCCGGCGGCCGCCGCACAAAATCCCGATAAAAGGTAACCGATAACCCGGTTTGCTTCCACCTTTATCCCGGAAAGTTGCGCAGCAACGGGATTGCCTCCGATGGCTTCCATCCTTCTTCCAGTCGGCGTGTACTTGTGGAAGAACCACAGGAGAAATAGCAGGCAGAACATAAAAACGAAGCGAAAAGGAATCCCAAGAACATCTCCCCTCCCGAAAAATTCGAAGCTCTCGGGCAGCCCGAATAACATTATGCCTTTCGTGACCGTCAGGCATAATCCGAAGATTATGCTCATCGTGGCCAGGGTGCACACAAATGCGTTAAGCCCAATGTAGGCTACGAAGACGCCATTAATGCAGCCGACGATGATGCCTGTCACAAGGCCGGAGACAATGGCCAGCGAAATGCCTCCACCGGCCAACAGGATCTTCGCGGTGACAATCCCGGTCAAGGCCGCAATGGCTCCGATGGAAAGATCAAAGTCCCCCATCTTGAGCGTACAGGTCATCCCGGCGGCCATTATCGAGAGGATGGCCGTCTGTCCCAAGAGATTCACGAGGTTATTGGGCGACCGGAATGCGGGGAGGAGGATGCTGAAAACAACGATCATGGCCAAGAGACAGAGTAGCGTTCCATACTTGCCCACAAATAAGAGAGACCGAACCCTGGTTAATTCCCTTCCTTTCATCGAACTATCTCCTTACTATTCAGTTAATAGACGTTTCCAGGGACGTCGGCCCTTTCTCCAGACACATGGCCAGAATGGACGGCAGATCCGTGTCCTCCCTCTTTAGGTCTGCTTTGATCCTACCCTGGTCCATCACGAGGATCCTATGACAAAGTCCTACGACCTCGATGAGATCGGAGGATATCACAATAACTGCTTTCCCCTCTCTGGCGAGATCAGTTATGAGGCGATAGAGGGCAAACTTCGCACCTACGTCGATCCCCTTGGTCGGCTCATCAAGTATCAGGACCGCCGACTTGGCGCAGAGCCATTTAGAAAGGACTACCTTTTGTTGATTTCCTCCGCTGAGTGAAGATACGGACTGATCGAATCCATAGGTCTTGACACCCGTCACGATCACATACTTCTGCGCAAGAGTGTTCTCTTTTCGGCGGCTCAAAAGAGGAAGCCTGATGGATCGCCATAGCTGTTTGAGGCTCGCGAGAGTAATATTCTGCTTCACGTCCATGGGAAGGACCAAACCTTGTGTGTGTCGCTGCTCCGGTACCAGGCCGAAACCCTTCCTGATAGCGTCCGTGGGACACCCGATGTCCGCTTTTTCTCCGTTTACGAAGATATCCCCTCGGTCCTTGCGGTCCGCGCCAAAGAGCAAACGCGATAGTTCCGTTCTTCCGGAGCCGACAAGTCCGGCAAGTCCGAGAATCTCGCCCTCTCGAAGTTGAAAACTGACATCCCGAACGGCATTCCCCCGGGAAAGATTCTTTACCTCAAGGCAAACCTTCTCTCCCGAGGGAGCCTTTGCTGGGAAGACGTCTTCGAGTTCTCTTCCCAGCATCATGCTGTAAAGCTGCCCCGAATTCAGCACACTCACCGATGCGGTCCCCACATTCTTTGCGTCCTTGATGACCGTCACCCTATCGGCAAGTTTGAAGATCTCCTCCATCCGGTGGGAGACATAGACAATAGCTTTTCCCATTTCTTTTAAGTGAGCGATGGATTTGAAGAGTTCCTCGACCTCGCTGTGGGTCAGAGAGGTGGTAGGCTCATCCATAAAAATGATCCGGGAATTCATGGCGAGGGCGCGGTTAATGACCGTTTTCCACTGTTCGATGAGGGGCAGCGCTCCTACAGGCATGCGGAGATCCGCGTTTATGGGCACTGCCTCGGGGATAGTGCGTGCCCTTTCGGCCATCTTGCTGACTCGTACCAATCCGAATGCACTTTTCGGATACCTTCCCAGGTATATGTTCTCTGCAACAGATAGATGGGGTACCACGTTAAGGTCCTGGTGAATGAAGGCCAGGCCCAACTTCTGGCTCTCACCGGGGCTCGCGATGTTCACCCGCTTGCCATCCAGCAGTATTTCCCCGTCATCCGCCCGGAAGACACCGGCGATAATCTTGATAAGCGTCGATTTGCCCGCGCCGTTTTCACCGATGAGCGCATGCACCTCTCCCGCCCGGACATCGAAATCTACCCCGTCAAGGGCACGCTGACCCGAGAAATTCTTCACAATTCCTCTGGTTTCCAGAACAATGCCCTGATTCATACCGCTTTCCATCGGTCGGTTCCTCCTGATTTCACGCTACCATTTCGTGAGTCGCCCCCTTCCCCGCCAAATCCTCAAGGGAAGGGGACGACTCACATAGAACTATTGCTACTTTACCGCGAAATCAGGTTTACGCGCCTTGTAACCTCCACAAGCGTCGTATAGATATCCCGGAGGAGGAAGCTTGTCCCTCGTCATGAGACTTCCAAGGGTCGGGTACCATTTTTGGCTCGGCACGCTTTCACCCTTAAACACCTTACCAAAAAGACCGAAGGCTAACTCATTCAGCGACTTTTCGTGGATACCCAGGGCCACGACCGCCTGGAGGGCGGGGAGCTTCGGCATCTCCTTGTAGACATGCGCGGAGTCGTCGCTCATCACGACGATGACGTCGTCCCGACCTCGGTCATGGGTCGCCCGTGCGGCCGAAATACCGAGGGAGTCCGTGCTTATATATATGCCCTTGATTTCTTTCTTCTGGTCGGCCAGCAAGGTATTGGTCACCTGATCATAGGCCCACTGGATGGGGTCTCCCGAAAACTGGAACTGGAGATTCTGGACAATGTTCAGTTTGTATACATCGGCTGCCCCCTTGAAACCGCCAAGCTGAATGGCATGCTTTTCAATCATCGGTATGGTAACCGTCATTACTTTGTCTCCCCCCTGCAGCCTGTTTCCCAGGTATTCGGCGAGCATCGCCCCATGAGCGGATTCCATCCATCCTACCTCCGCCAGAACGCCGGGAGTCCTTGAGGCTTGGCACATCATGGTAATCACCGGAATCCCTTTGTCGAAAGCCATCTTGATCTGCTTATCTATGGGTCGAATCGGCATCCAGTGAACGATGATGCCGTCATACCCCGCCGAGATCATATTCTCCATTTGCGCCGCTGCTTGTGGTATGTTGTCCTTCAGGTCGACAAATCGGACTTCCCAGCCTCTCTTGGCCGCCTCGGCGCTGTGTTTCTTATTGAATTGCGCAGCGACCTCGATGCCGGCATTCGGGTCAATGACACCTATCGTGATTTTTTTCTTCCCCTTTGGTGCGATCTTCATCGCAGGACCTTCGGCAAAACAGGTTCCGATGGCGAAGGCCAGCATCATCAAGGTCACCATCAAGATCATTAACAATGTATTCATTTTCCACACTTTTTTCATGAGACTCTCCTTTAAATCTGATATTGCCGCTCATGTACCAGAAGAGCGGCTTTGCTCTGTTACCCTGGTCCCTTCATCAGCCAATTAGACGGTTTTTCTCGTTCCGTTCTTTCTGCTCCTCACCTCCTTTCGCTCAGCCCGAAGGCCGTATCGACACTGCGGCTTCTTCATGACCTTTTCGTCCGTCATCCAATGGAATCTGTCCTCAGGCGCATCCGCTCTTTCAACTCATGATCGATCTCTGTCCATTTCATGTGTTCGCTCCTTCCCGGATCGGCTCTCCATCGAGAGAGTATCCGTCAATGCACTACACCATAAGGTATCCCCCGCAAAGAGAGATCGCCTGGGCCGTCATTGCATCCGATTCGTCGGATGCGAGATATACTGCAAGAGCTGCAACCTCGTCGGGATTGATAAAACGACCAATAGGAGATCGAGAGGAAATATTCTTCCGTGCCTGTTCCTTGGTTACCTTCAACTCATTGGCCCAGTGTTCCACCATGGAATCTATTTCGTCGCCCTCTACCCCGGCGGGACAGATTGCATTGACGTTGATATGAAACGGTGCCATTTCAAGAGCCAGACATCTTGTCAACCCTACTACGGCGTGCTTCGAAGTGTTATAAGCGCTCTGATTCATGGAGCCCCACTTGCCTGCAGTAGACGCTATGTTTACAATCTTGCCTCTTTTCCGTTCCATCATGGAGGGGAGAACCGCCCGGGTTACATACCAGACGCCATAAAAGTTCACCTTCATTATCCGGTCGAACTCCTCGAAGGTATAATCCATAAACCGCCTGGCCATCATTATTCCTGCGTTGTTGACCAGGATGTCGAGGCCCCCGAATTCGACCAGGGCCTGGCCCACCATGCGTTCTACGGACCCTTGATCCGAAATATCGGCCACATGGATGGCGACTTTTCCTCCCATCTGCCGGAGTTCTTCCGCAGTTTCGTTCAAAGATCTTTCACCACGCGCGCAGAGAAAGACGTTGGCCCCCTCCTCAACAAAACGGCAGGCGATCGCCTTGCCGATACCTCTACTCCCGCCAGTAATCAGGGCATTGCGATTTTCCAATTTGGCTTTCAGGCCCGACATAGTGTCCTCCCCTTTCCGAGGCTATTGATATCACCGGCCAGGAAGCTATTTTTTCGGATGGTCATAAACATCCGATCTTTATGTTTCAGGATCCTTTTGGTTTTAAAGGAGGGATTATGAAAAGATGGATGTCCCATCATCTATTTTGAACCTTCTGGAAATCCAGGAATACCCTTATCCAATGGAACACCCAGACTGTTTAATGCCCAGGAAACCAGATTGTATTGCCCGACAGTAAAAATCAGGTCCAAAAGCTGCTGTTCATTATATTTACTTGCAAGCACCTTCCAGGTGCTGTCCGAAATGATTGCATTATAATAAAGCTCATCAACGGCATTTATTAAGGCCGCCTCAAAAGTGTTCCATCCCGAAGCATTCGGCCCCCTGGTGATGTTCAGGATTTCTTCGTCGGTCAGTTTTGCCATTTTACCTAAAATCGTGTGCTGTCCGAACTCGTACTCAGACTGACACAGCCAGCCAATGCGTAGAATAAGAATTTCCCGGTCACGGGCCGGCAGAGTTTGTTCAAACAACACGTAGAAACCAAATTTACCATGACGCTCAAATAATTTTTGATTTCTTGCAATTGTGGTAAATACATTGGGCACGTGACCATCTCTCTTCAAGGGGGTGAGCAATTTTGTTTGCTCTACATTCCATTGAGACTCTGGCAAAGGGGCCATACGCGATTCTTTAAGTCTGGTAACCTCCTGGGAGCCTTTTTGCATTGAAGCGCAACCTGTCAAGGCCATGTAAAATAACAAAAGAGCCGTTATGGAAATAATTTGAAAAAGTGTGGTTAACTTAGGTCTTGCATTATCAGTTTTTTTCATTATTTATTGCCTCCCATCGTCTTTATTTTTATGTTTACTTTTTTCCGTTGTGCGTTTCTGTTCCATAATGAATCTTTGATAAGAACGGGTTTCATAACCCCAAACATAGAAATTATGTCAACGGATCTTGTCCTTCCAATCTGGGGATTGGAACTTTTTGGTAAAGTAAGTCTCCAGTTTTTGCATAAGCAACTGCCACATGGATTCATGGTTATGTTGCAGGACGTCTTCGAGGAAGGGCACCAGGTTGCCAAGCTCGTCCTTGGGTAAGTAGGCCATAGCGCCCAAGTCATGGGTTTTGGAGAGGGCTTCAGGGTTAAGGACGTGAGCCGTGAGCATGACTACTTTAAACTTCCGGCCTACCGCAATGGGTAAGAGATCAAAGCCACGAACGCCCATAATATCGAGAATAACCAGGTCATACTCCTTTGAATTCAGGAGTTCGGCAGCGCCGGGATAGTCGTTTGCCGTATCGACCTCGGTGTCGGGACAGGACTCCATTATTTCTTCCTTAACGACCGCCAGAATGTCCGGTTCGTCATCAACGACCAGCACTTTTTTATGATTCAGAATCGATTCGGGCACAACATCTCCTTATTTGAGCCCCCATCGCCTCGGCTCCATCAAAGCACTAAGCCCTCATGCCCACCTACAGCGGGCACCACGAAGCATGAAAATTGTTTTCGCCGAACGACGAACGGTATTTTCGTAGAAAAGGCAGATAACTTCGTCCGGTCATAGACCGATCGAATCACTTAAGTACCTTTTCCAGGATGTGTATGCCCATGGAGGCCTCTTCAAAGTAGATCTGTCCCCCGCCATTTTCGGACATCCCTATTCTGGCCCCTTCGACCTGTCTCTTCCCGGCTTCTCCACGAAGCTGCGTCGTAAGCTCATAGATTTGAGCGATGCCGGTAGCCGCAAGGGGGTGTCCACGGGCGATGAGTCCTCCCGAGACATTCACGGGGATCTTCCCGCCGAGCGTTGTCCCACCCGATTCGGCAAGTGGTCCGCCTTCTCCTCGCTTGCAGAAACCGAGTTGTTCGGTCATCTTCAGTTCCCCGTATGACGCTGCGTCATGGATTTCGAGCAGGCTGACATCCTCAGGGCCTACTCCGGCCAGGTGGTAGGCTTTTGCAGACAGCCTCACTTCAATTCCTTTCTCCGGCTCGTCAAAACATCTCGGGGTACTCGTTCCATAGACCGATGCAAGCACCTTGACCGGTCTCGGGGACTTCATCCTTTTCAGGAAATCTCCGGAACACAGGATCGCCGCGGCACTCCCATCACCCAAGGGCGCACACATAGGAGCCGTCAAAGGGTAAACAATAGGCTTTCCTGCCAGTACTTCCTCCACGGTCATCTCTTTTTGATACTGGGCCTTGGGGTTCATCGAGCCGTGCCGATGATTCTTGGAGGTAATCAGCGCCAACTGGTGTTGCGTGGTGCCATATTCTTTCATGTGCCATCGGATCATGTAGGCATAAATGTCCATCATGGGGCTGCGGGTCATATTATCCTGGTCGACCACATCCTCGGCTGACGTGGCAATGCCTAAATCGTGCAACCTCTTTATCCAGGAATCGGTCATCAACTTTGTGTTTTCTACGTCTGTCCCTGAGGCTATCGCCCGGAAGGACTTTGTTTTGTCCTCGTTGTAAAGCTTTTCGGCCCCGACCGCCATAGCGCACTCGTAAGCTCCTGACGCCACTGCGAGCCAGGCTCCGTGAAGCGCCTGCGATCCGCCACCGCAGGCTCCTTCCGAATTGCTTACGGGGATTTCGTGTATGCCCAAGGAGGCCAAAGCCACCTGACCTCGGACCTGGTCCTGGCCTTCGAAATAACCCCAGGTCGAATTGGCGAACCACGCCGCCTCTATCTGGTTTTTCTGAAGACCTGCGTCGTTAAGGGCTTCCGTTACAGACTCCTGGGTCAAATCCTTGATCCCCCGCTCCAGCCATTTAAAAAAACGCGTCATTCCGACGCCCACGATATAGACATCCCGCATATCAGCTAACTCCTTGTTTTATATAATTTTTTTCAAATATCTGTCCTTTGTATGTGCTCCGTTCGAGACTACCGGGTTCGGCCCAGATAATCCGAGGATTGATCTTGAGTCGTTTGCTCATGGCCTCGGAGATCTCCTTGCCCAGGGCCTCTAATTCCGTGCCGGAAACCCCGGCGGCATGCTCCACCCTTATCTTCAGCGGAGGCACTACCCGTGGGGGTTTTTCGTCCAGAATGATGCGAATCTCCCCGGTGACCCGTGGCACAAACTCATTAACCACCCCTTTAATATGGCTTGGGTAAACCATGATACCCTTCACCTTGAGCATATCGTCCGCCCGCCCGACCACTTTATACCGGAATCCGGTAAGGCCGCAGGGACATGGCTCGGTAAACACCTCATGGACATCTCCGGCGCTTTCTCTAACCGACACCAACCCGTCGGCGTAGAGCGTCGTCATAAGCATCTCTCCTCTGGCCCCGTTGGTGATGGGGATGGATTGTTTGGTATCAGGGTCCACCAGCTCATAGTAGGACAGGTCGTCGCCCAGCCAATGCATACCCTGATATTCGTGATGGTCACAAGAAAAACCGAGCCCTGCACCAATATCGAAAATCTTGGCGCCGTAGGACATTTCCAGTTTCCTCTTCACTTCGGGAATACCTGCCCCGGGCTCGGCCCCGCAAACCAGGAACTTGAAACCAAGGTCCCTCACTTCCTTGCCGATCTCTTTTGGGGTCTGTTCGATGAGGTATTCCAGCAAGGAGGGGGTTCCGAGGTATACCGTTCCCTTCCACATGCGCTGGGTCATGAGAATTCTTTCGGTTTTGCCCTCCGCACCGACTGGTAATATTGTAGCTCCGACTTTGGTGTAGGCCATGGCTGCCGGGAGACCGGCTATGACCATAGAGAGGGCAAAGCAGTGGAGGACTCGATCATGAGCCCGTATCCCGGCACGCCAGCATCCACGGGCGGTATACTCTCCCCAGAGTTCCCACAGGTCCCTGGCCGTAAATGCGTAAGGGCTTGGGATACCGGTCGTTCCCGTTGTGGTGGCAATCATAATGAGATCATCAAGGCTGCAGGCAATTCGTTCATCGAGGGCCTTCAGCATATCGCCCTCGCAATCGTCCACAATCTTCTTCCAGGTTGCCTTGCTGAATATCTCCGCCTTATCTTTGAATTCATCGAACCCGCTTAGCTTTTCAGGATCCAACTTGTTCCGTTCCATCATGCGGGTATAGTATCCACCCTTGGTCTTTAGCCTGATGAGTTGATTCTTAAGCCTCTGAAATTGGATCTTCGCCATCTCGGACGTCCCATAGAGCGGCTCCATCTCCATGTTCCAATAGGGGCGTTCCTGATTCATATATGCCTCCGATACCTTAAACCCGGATCTCTATACTGCACTCGCACCGCCGTCCAATACGATGCCGGCTCCGGTTGTGAACCCGGCCAGGTCAGAACAAAGGTACATTACAGCCGCCGCCACTTCCTCCGGCTTCCCAAACCTGCCTATGGGATGAAGAGTTTTCAGGTATTGTCTTACTTCCTCTGGAGCTTTAGCCAACATGGGGGTATCGACGCAGGCCGGGCAGACGGCATTGATCCGAATCTTGTCCCTGGCACAGTCCAGAGCAGCCGCTTTGGTGAGCCCCATCACTCCATGTTTGGAGGCGGTATACGCTGGAGATCCCGGTTCCGCGATAAGGCCGGCCAGGGAGGCGATGTTGACGATTACCCCGCCTCCCTGCTTTACCATCTGTAGGATCTCATATTTCATACACAAAAAAACGCCGGTTAAATTCACTGCAATGGTTCGATCCCACAGGTCCCGGTCCGTGTCGACCAATGTTCCCGGCATGGCGTTATGAATGCCTGCATTATTGCAGGCACAATCAATCCGTCCCCACTCCTTGACCACTGCTTCCATCATGGTCTTGACCATATCCTCCCGGCTCACATCGCATTCAGAGAAGATGGACTTCCCCCCCACCTGTTGAATCTGTTGAACGGTCTCCCGGCCTCCATCGGGATCGATATCCGCTACAACCACGCTGGCGCCTTCGTTGGCGAAGGCCAGGGCAACCGCCCGACCGATTCCTGATCCCGCGCCGGTGACCAGCGCGGTTTTCCCCGTCATCGTTCCTGCCATGCAATACCTCCTCTATTGTCTGGTTCCTGTCAGATCTTACGGGCCACTTCGTTGGCCGTCCAGATAGCATTTTTGATGTTGCGTACTTTGTCGCAGTCACCAATCTTGTACACTTCTTTTACTTTCCCCTCGAGAGCTTCAAAGAGGGATTTATTGGGCACCCTCAAACGAGATACGATAAGGGTGTCATAAGGAAGGATCTTTTCCGATCCATCCTTATCCCGGATTCTCACCCCTTCCGGAGTGACCTCCTCAAGATTCGCTCCATAAAGAACCTGAGGATTCTGCACCCGTTCTGATTCGGGTGTTTCCCTGGCAAGGGGCATATCCGTCAGTTTTTTCCAAATATATAATTGACGCGAGCCTTCTACCCAGGCCCCACCCAATGTCGTCTTATCTCCACTGCCGATTAGTGTCACCTCTTTGCCCTCCTGGGCCATGGAGAGGGCAAGTTCCGCAGCGACGAGTCCCCAAATAACGACTCTCTGACCCACGGCTTCCGGCTCACGGCAGGCATGGATATGATCCATCACCCCTGGCTTGTCTTTGGCAATTTCGGGAATCACCATGGAAGAACCGCAGGCAATAATAATGACATCCGGTTTTATATCATCTACATCGGCTGTGGTGGCTTCTTTACACACCCTCACATCAACATTCAACTTCCTCATCTGCGTACCCAAGAAGGCGATGATGTTTTTAAACTCACTCATCAATTTCGTCCGGCCCAAGGCGGCCACGATACCGCCCAGTTCAGGCTCTCTCTCCATCAAGGTGACCTGGTGTCCCCTCATGGCCGAAATCCTGGCCGCTTCCATGCCACCCACTCCGCCGCCTATGATAAGGACCTTCTTGGGTGTTTTCGCAGGGGTCAACGGGATGCGACCAACCTCGGAGTCATAATTGAGGGTACAAGGGGTGCTGCATAATATGGGTTTACAGCCGATGCACTTCCTGGTCTCATTCGACCTCCCCTCAAAATACTTCTTGGGTGTTTCAGGATCGGCACCTAACTGGCTCGCAAGATAGATGACATCTGCTTTCCCTTGCTTGAGAAACTGCTCGGCCATATCGAGATCGACAATGCGGCCCACACCGATCACGGGAAGACTCGTCGCCTTTTTAATGGCAGCGGAATTTTCGATGAAGCAGCCTCTCGGGTAGTACAAGGGGATGGAAATACCCTCAATGGAATGCAGGACAGATCCCTGGCTCACATCGATTGCGTCCACACCGGCCTTTTCAAGGGCCGGAACGATATACTTCACAGAGGCCTCCAGTGTAATTCCCCGTTCTCCCAGCAAGTCATCAGCAGAGAATCTTACGAGAAGAGGGTAGTCCCTCCCCACAACCTGGCGTATCGCCTCGATCGTTTCGACGATAAAGCGAAGCCGGTTCTCCCAGTTGCCGCCGTACTGATCCGTCCTCCTGTTATAGTAAGGCGAGAGAAAGGAGGCATGAAGATTGGCACCACCGTGAGCACAATGCAGCTCTACACAGTCAAAGCCTGCGGCCTTTACCCGGCCGGCGGCCGCTGTAAGAAAGCGTTTGATCGCCTCCATCCGTTCGAAGGAAATTTCATCAACGGGTAGTATCGTACCCGCCATAAGATCGAAAATCCCAAACCGGGCTGATTGTTCATCCGGAAAGGGAGAAGACGAAGGGCCTTCCCCCATCATAGGGCCTGGGGCGGCCACTTGACCCCCGATCTTCACATCGTATGAATGGATCACGTCGATCAGCTTGGCCCATCCCGGGATGTACTTGTCATCGTAGATACAGGCCCCTGTTTCCGGCATCACCGGGGCGTTCTTGGCGATAGCATCGGGAGGCAGGGGCACAAGGGTCCCACTCATTATGAACCCTACCTCGCCGCGTGCCCGTTCTTCGAACCATCTTACCGTCTCGCTATTTACAAAACCCTCCGGGTCGACGGGCATACCAAGTATAGGGCCAAACCCTACCCGGTTCTTCAGTCTCATTCCATGAATCTCTATTGGCTCTAAGAGTTTTTTTGTCATACTATTCCTCCCGAGTATCCTTATTTATACTTCACGTTTTACTGCAATTACGCTACTTCGGGCCCCAAGGTAAGACTGCATGAGAAATCGGCGTCTAGACCTCAATCTAAAGGGGGAAAATCACAGGAATTTTTTGGGCCAGCATAATGTCCCCGGTCGCTTTCAGTTTGCCGCCCATAAAGGCCTGCATGCCGCTTATTTCCTGGTTGACCAGGGCCAGCCAAGTCTCGGCGTTCATCGTGATCGTGACCTTGGGAGAATCATGTGTGCCTTCTTCTACCCGGCAATTGCCATCCTTTATTTCAATTAACCAGTTTCCTCCTCCCGCCCCATCGATGACGTACTGGACAACAGCATTGATTCCTTGCGCCTTTGTAGCATCAAACACGGTCGGCATCTTTTCAAAAGTCTCTTTTACATTTGTGAAGGCCATCTTTTTTTCTCCTTTTTTAAATGGTTTATAATATCAATGTCATAAAAAGGTCCGCCCCATTATTCCTTTTGGGTATTTAAAAAATTCTTGGCATATTAAGAACTCCTATTCTTAATTGCTTCTAACGCATGCGCTGCATGCTCCCACGAGGTCTGGGATAAGTTTCAAACAGTGTATATCCTCCCACCTTTCTGAGCGTCTCCGTGGTACCATCGCAAACAAGGTTTGCTCGGGCATCACGAAAGAGTTTCTCCGGAAGATATTCCTTGGTCAACCCATTGGCCCCGAAGATCGTAATCGCATCATGGGCGTTCTGAAACGCCATTTCAGTGGCCATAGTCTTAGCCGCAATCGAATACTCGGGAAAGGCAGGGACGATACTCGAATTCAACAGGGCAGCGTTCCGGCTCAAGGCCCGGCAGGCTTCAACCCGGCTGAACATTTCAAATATTTTCTGTTTGATGGAATAGTGCTCCTTAAGGAGTTGTCCTCCCTGGACCCTCTGCTGACAATATGAAAAGGCTTCCTCAAAGGCGGCCCTGGCTATACCCGTCGCGTAACAGGCTACGGTCATATTGAAGCCGGCTAAAATCTGGTTACCAAAAGCAGGATAATAGTCGGCATTATCCAAAAACATGTAATGGGCCGGGATCCGGACATCATCAAAGTAAAGCTCACATTGATTGAGTTCTTTCATACCCAACATCTCGTGGGGTTTGCCTTTGGAGCATCCGGGGAGATCCAGCGGTACAATGGCCGCGCCAATCCCCGCAAAACCTCTGGTGGGATCAATCTGCGTATGAAGCAGGCAATGGGTGGCTATCGGAGCGCCGGAGACCCAAGCGGATTTCTGCCCATTGATAATCCATTCGTCCCCATCACGCTTGGCTTGGCAACTGGCGCGCAGTTGAGAGGATTCAAAATAAGGGTCGCCAAAACCAAGGGTATCAGAGCCATGATCCGGTTCAGTGACCCCCCAGCACCCTCGAATGCTCCCATCCTTGCAGTTACAGAAGGGTATGGTGAACTCCTCCAACAGAGCCGGGTTCATACTCATTAAACCTCCCAGTGCGTGGGCGCCCGCGGCCCCTAATTGGATGCACAACCCATTGCTCCCCCAACCCATCTCCTCCATGACAATAGCCTGCTGCAGTGGGGTTAGACCCATGCCTCCCACTTCTTCAGGAAAGAGGATCTTATGGTACCCCAATTCGTAGGCTGTTTTAAGAAAAGGCCAAAGGGGGGAATCGTCCGCTATCACCTTTTCCGGTGTCAGTTGCTCCAATTTTTTAGCTGCCGGCCGCATAACTTCTTTGGCAAACTTATGGGCTGCCTCTCTTATCGCCAGATCTTCATCGGCCAGGTTTAAATTAGTATCTAAATAATCCATGATATTGATCCTCCTCGTTTTGGGATGGTGAATTTCATAAAAATTCTCTCCCCATTTAATATTTTCGATTTACTCTTACTTAGATCTTATCTCAAAATCATTTCACCTCTCTTTTCAGTAGTGTTCCAGGTAATCCCTCCTTCATAGAAAGGGGCTTCCCGTTTCCTTTTATTTAGAATGACTGACCGCCCGGTCTATAACTAATTAAAAAAATTTCCTTTCCGATGGACCGGCAATTTTTTCGTAATGATGGTTATGTTCGTTTCGAACATTTGGGAAATTACCTGGGGAGGTCTCTATCAATTTCCACTCCTATGCCTTTCAGCAATGTCTTTCTGAGGGCAAGCGCATAACGCCTGTCATATTCGGCATCATGTTGGTCCGCATACAGATACCACTGGAGATAACTTCCCATCAGGGTCGCGGTCATAATTCGGGCCTGAATATAGGTATCCATATCCCATCCAAACAAGCCTTCCTTTTTACCTTGATCGAGCAGCATTTGAACGAAATGATCATAGTTATTTTGTATGGCCTTCATTTTCATTGCAGCTTCTGAATTGGTCCCTGCGATTTCTCCCAGCAGTGTTTGAAAAACCAACATCAATTCCCGGTTGTCCCGGCTAAATTCACTTCCGAACTTAAAAAACGTTTTAAACTTAGCAAGAAAATTTCCCGAACACCTATCGACTGCGTCCTTAATACCCCCAATAAACTCTTTGAAAAATTTTTCTAAAATTGCGTCGAGAATCTCATCCTTACTTTTGAAATGCCAGTACAGGGTGCCTTTAGCCACTCCAGCGGCATCGGTTAACTCTTTCGTGGTCGTTCCTCTAAAACCCCTGGATAGGAAAGCCTTAATACTTTCCTCGATGATTCTTTCTTTTACTTCATTGTTTTTGTTCATAGTCTTTATTAATAGATCTTTAATCGGCAGTTAAACCAGAAATAGACTGACCTCCCGGTCTATTTTCAAAAATAGAAAAACATTATCAAATTAATTTGTCAAGAAAAAATTTCACTATAAAATATTTTTTTAGTTAACCCTGCAGCAACTATTCAGTTTAATTCAAAGAAGATGGTCTCGTAAAAACTCGTCATTCCCGCGCAGGCGGGAATCCAGGCTATATGTAACTAATTAAAAACACTGGATTCCCGTTTTCACGGGAATGACGTAAAACGGCGCTTTTGGACTTTTTACGAACGCATCAAAGAAAATATATTGACGGCTTGAAAATCCTTGGTTAGCATAACCATCCCATGACCCATTTCCTTAAATCCCTTTCTTATCCACAAAGGCTCTTTATTCTTTTATCCGGCCTGTTTTGTTTTCGATTGATCTATGCTCTGCTTTTGCCCCTCTCCCCCCAGGAGGCCTATTACTGGGTTTTCTCTCTCCATCCGGCCTTGAGTTATTTTGATCATCCCCCTCTGACGGCCTATACCATTTTTCTCTTCGGCGAGCTTTTCGGCCCCACGGTACTGTCCATTCGTTTAGGCGCCCTGCTCTATTCTTTCGGGTTCAGTTGGCTTATTTTTCTGATCGGGAAGAGGATGTTTGATGAACGGACCGGCTTCAGGACCGCTTTATTGATGAACTTCCTGCCGACTTTTTCCATCACCGCTTTGATTATGACTCCGGATTGTCCCCTGGTTTTTTTCTGGTGTCTGAGCTGGTTTTTATTCCTTTTCGCCTTAATGGAAAAACGATATTCTTTTTATCTTTGGACCGGAATCGCTTTGGGTCTGGCCCTGACTTCCAAATACACAGCCGTTTTTTTCATACTTTCCCTATTTTTATTCCTGATCTTATCCTCTGAACACCGGCACTATTTAAAAAGGATCGAGCCCTATGCGGGTCTGATCCTGGCCCTCCTGGTCTTCAGTCCGGTCCTGATCTGGAATGGGCAACACGACTGGGCCTCTCTGGCCTTTCAATCCACCGAGCGGGCCGGGGAGATGAAATCCTTCAGCAGCCGGGAATTAGGGGCCTTTTTTGCCTCTCAGATGGGGATCACTACCCCTTTGGTTTTTGCCGGTTTTTGGTGGGCCATCGGACTGGGCATTAAACGCTTCTGGCGCATCAAACCTTCTATGGAAACGCTCCTGCTCAGTCTGGCCCTGCCGATGGTGGGCCTGTTTACCCTGGTGGCCACACGGGAATGGGTTAAGATGAACTGGTTGATCCCGGCCTACCCGCCATTGTTGCTATTGATGGTGGCCTATTATCAAAATAGAAACTTTGGATGGCAATGGATTTATCGTGGCTATGCCCGCTGGACTTGGGTGAGCGTGGTGCTGTTTTTTCTGGTATTCCATCTTTGGCCCCTGATTCCGCAGATCAAGGTTTCCGGATCGGCCGATACCATGACCGGTTGGCCGGAACTGGCCCGCCACATAGAAACAATCCGGAGCGAAAAGAATTGGAAGGAGTCCCCTTTTATCTTCTCCTGGGGGCATAAGACGGCCTCGGAATTACAGTTCTATTTAAAAGGTCACCCGGAGACCTTCGCCCAGACCGTTTTAGGGAAAAAAGCCCTGGCTTATGATTACTGGTTCAATCCCAAACCGTTAATGGGCAAGAATGCCCTCTTTATCTGGTCCGACTTTGAACACTTCCCGGACGAAAAATCAGGGGTCCTGGAAAAATATTTCGAACGGGTGGAAACTCTGGAACCTTTTAAGGTTTATCGGGGGAAACACCTGCTGCGGACTTTTCGGATTTATCGATGTTATGGATATAAAAGTTATGACTTTGTGAGGCCGTAAGTAAGGATCGTAATCATCCGATCAAGCGTAAAGCGTTCAAGCCGCGCGTTCCGGATGCGCGAAAACTCGGATAAGATCAACCTCTGGCCGGCAGATCAAGGCCGGTGGTTTGGTACGCTGCACACTATCCGCCCCATGAGCCTTCAAATCAAGCGATTGTGCCACTTTTTTGGGTCCTGGGAGGTATGGAAGATGGAGTAAACGGTCACCACCCCCACCAGTCTAGTCGTAGAAAACGGCGAACGGAAATCGCCTCACTAATGCCCGACGATATTCCTCGTGGATTCTATCGTGAAGTTCAGGCATTCGACAAATTGCCTGAATACAAGCTTCCACACTGCCGAGGAACTCTTCCCCCAAACCGAGCCGACGATCTTCGTACCAACAATATGCCTCATCGACGTCCTGTTGTGCTTCCGGCGCGATTATTAGCTCAGCGGCCATACCGACTTCGTACCTTGCGTTTTACCTCGGCCCACGAAAGCCCCGAAGCCGGATTGTTCATCAAGTTAGCCTTTCGGCGAGCCAACTCTTCCTTTTGCCATTCGTGTACAGGAACTTCTGGCGGGGTAGCCGCCAGATCATCCCAGAGATCTTCTACCAGTTGAAGCTTTTCTGGTGGACTTAGATCGAATACGGAAACAGAATTTAAATTCATGGTTACCTCCTCTATTATGGCTTCTATAGTAACGTCTCCCAGGAACTTCGTCAAAAAGAAAATTACGACATCCTCATTCCCTGTGTCATAGAATCAGGGGAGAATGTCAGACCTCCCCCTTATCCCATCCTAAGCAACCCGGCATAGCGGTTGGCGGGTGCCTGTTTTGGTCAGGACGATCTGCCATAACTGAATATCTCGGGCACGGAAGGCCCCGGCGCTCGACAGGAGGTAATATTCCCACATTCTTTTAAAAACCGGATCATATTTGCCGGCCAGGCCGTCCCAGGCTTTTTGAAAGCGGTCATTCCAGGCCAGGAGGGTTCTATCGTAGTGAAGGCCGAGATTGTGGAGATCCTCGATGGTGAAAAGATCCTCTACCGCCCTGGCAATCTGGGCGATGCTGGGCAGCATTCCGTTGGGGAAGATATAGCGGTGGATCCAGGGATCACAGTTGATCCGTGAAACATTGCCCCCGATGGTATGGAGGAGAAAGATTCCCCCCTCCTTCAGACAGCGGTGGGCGATTTTCATAAATGTCCGGTAGTTCTTCCGTCCCACATGTTCGAACATACCGACAGAGACGATCTTATCGAAGCGCCCCTCGATTTGCCGATAATCCTGACAGAGGATGTTTACCGGGAGATCCCGACAGGATTCGCGGACGTGCCGGACCTGCTCCCCGGAAATATTGACGGCCGTAACCTGACAACCGTACTGTTCGGCCGCATAGTGGGCAAAACCACCCCAGCCGCAGCCGATGTCCAGGATATGATCCTGGGGGTGCAGATCAATTTTTCGGCAAAGGAGATCGAGTTTTTTCTGCTGGGCTTCGGTCAGGTCGTCTGTTCCCTGGAAGTAGGCGCAGCTATACTGATTGCGGGGGTCTAAGAAAGAAAAGAAAAGATCGTTTCCTAGATCGTAATGCCTCTGGGCGACGATCTTGGCCCGGGCCAACGACTGGCGATTGAATAACCGGGCCGAGAGGGTGGCCAAAAACATTCCGAGATTCCCTCGGACTTTCTCTTCCAGATTTCCTTTGAGAACCCGCCAGATAAACTCATCGATCCGGGCACAGTCCCACCAGCCCGCCATATACGATTCACCAAGACCGAGGCTGCCGTCCTTAAGGACCCGGGTATAAAAACTTTCATCCCGTACTTGAATGTCCCATGGATCCGGGCCATTGATCCGGACGCCGGCTCCGGAAAGCAATTCCTCAACTATCTTTCTGCTTCCATTCATGTTTCGCCTCTCTGATTAGGGAAAAGGAAAAATCAAGGAAGATGGATCAGTCTCTCTTTTAAAAAACTGTACCGCAATTGGGGCTTATTATTTTTGATGCCTATGGCCAGGGCCTTTACGAATTCTTATCCAGGTATGTTCTGATGGATAGAACAAATTGAGTAGCCTCGACAAGTAGAGGTTCTACTATTTCTTTGGTCAATTCAAAATATTCGCGATAATCCCCTCGATTCCTTAAATCGAAAGCTTTGTTGAAAGAGCGCCCCATCGTCTCGGGAAAAATTCCGTCCTTGACAAAGCGTTTATTAAAGTAGGCAATCACACCTGTATGTTTTGACGATGTGTATGGTTCAAAGATCAAAAGGGCCAGGACAGCATAGAACATTCCATAATAAAGACGATTGGCCACGGAGCGAAGGCTTTTACTACCGTTGAAAAGATAATGGGCTTCTTCCAGACTCTCCTGAGCTTGTTGTAATCTGTATTGAGCCAAGGTCTTTTTCTTATCATCCGTGGTCATAAAGATAATCCTTCTCGCTGGATGGCTTTGTATATTGGCGATTCGGACATCGGCCCTTGTTCAATTTCATCCTTCCCGAAAATAATGGCGGAAATGAAAACATCATTTTCTAAATTAATTCTATAAATGATGTCATCAATCTCATCCACAGTCATCCGGTCATAATCAGGAATTTCTATCATCACATCAAGGTCTGAGTCCTGGCTTCCTTCTCCCCGTGCCTTTGAACCGAAGAGACGAAAATCAACTATCGGGTATCTTTTATATAAAAAATCGCGCAGTTCTTTCAGCGCCCGTTCTTCATTCTTCGCCAGCTTCATAGGCTCACCGTCCTTTCTCTCTATCACGCTTTTCGTCAAAAGTTAAATCCGCCAAAAAGATTCAAGGCAGATGGATTAACCTTTCCTTTAAAAAACTGTACCGCAATTGGGGCTTATTATTTTTGATGCCTATGGCCAGGGCCTTCTTGGTTCCCACTAAAACGACCACTCTTTTAGCCCGGGTAACGGCCGTATAGATCAGGTTCCTCTGCAACAGGATAAAGTGTTGGATCATGACCGGGAGGATTACCGCCGGGTATTCATTCCCTTGTGATTTATGGACGGAGATGGCATAGGCCAATACCAGCTCTTCCAATTCGCTGAAGTCATAAACCACAAACCGGCCGTCGAAATTGACCCAGACCTCCTGGTTCTCCGGATCGATTTTGGACAAACGGCCGATGTCGCCGTTAAAGATCTCCTTGTCGTAATTGTTCCTGATTTGCATAACCTTGTCCCCAAGCTTGTAAGAACGGGGGCCTCTTTGGATGCAACGCTGTTCGGTATTTAATTGTTGCTGCAGAAAGAGGTTTAAATTTTCTGCTCCCACCGCCCCTTTATACATGGGGGTCAGGACCTGGATGTCCTGAAAGGGGTCAAGTCCGTAGCGTTTGGGCAACTTTTCCTGGACCAGTTCCAGTATCCAGCGGGCGGCCTTTTCCGGGTCCTCCTGATCCAGAAAATAAAACTCCTGGTTTCGGCCCCCCTCTTCTTTTGGCAAGATCGGCATATCCCCCTGATGGATCCGATGGGCGTTGATGACGATCAGGCTCCCTTCACCCTGTCTGAAAATCTGTTCCAAATGGACCACCGGAACCCTATGGGATTGGATGAAATCGGAAAGGCAGTTTCCCGGACCCACCGACGGCAGTTGAAAAATATCACCAACCATAATCAAAATCGCAGGATCCGGAACGGCTTTCAGGAGATGGTACATCAAATAGGTATCGACCATGGAGGCTTCATCGATGACCACCAGATCGGCAGATAAGGGATGTTCCTCATTTTTTTGAAACCCACCCATCTTGGGGTTGTACCCCAGGCTGCGATGGATGGTTGCCGCCGGATAATGGGTAACCTCCGACAGCCGTTTGGCCGCCCGGCCGGTGGGGGCCATTAAGAGGCATCGACGGTCTAATTGTTTAAAAACCTCTAAGATAGAACGGATAATGGTGGTTTTCCCGGTACCGGGACCGCCGGTAATGACCAAGACTTTTTGGGTCAGGGCCTTTTGAACCGCCTCCTTTTGCTGACCGGACAAATTCAGGCGCATGGATTTCTCTACATACGCAATGATCTCCCCGGTCCGGCCGTCGCTTTTCGGTTTTCCTTTTAACAAGGCCTCAATCCTTTGAGTAATACCTTCCTCGGAGAGATCGAGATAGGGTAAAAAGACCAGGATTTCTCCATGATCGTTTTGCCGGGTCCGGAGGTGTTTTTTTTGAATGAGTGCTTCCAGGGCCTGATCAAGCCGGCTGGAATCCACCTCTAATTGTTTTTCGGCGGTTTGAATCAATAGTTCTTTCGGGAGACAGACCTGCCCCTCGTCGCTCTTCTGCTGAAGAATATAGGTCAGGCCGGCCTGAAGTCTGACAGGGGCCTCTTTTTCTATGCCCATTTTTTGAGCAATGCGATCGGCCGTTAGAAAACCGACTCCAAAGATATCGGAAGCCAGGGTATAAGGGTTTTCCTGCATCCTGGTTACGGCCTGTTGGCCGTAGGTCTTAAAGATTTTGGTGGCAAGTCCCGTACTGACCCCATAGCCTTGCAGGAAAATCATGATGCGACGGATTTCTTTTTGTTCTTTCCAGGCTTCTTTGATCTGAACAATCCGTTTAGGCCCCACGCCGTCTACCAGGGAAAGTTTTTGGATGTCTTTTTCGATAATATCCAAAGTCGTCAATCCGAATCGCTTCACGATCCTTTTGGCCATTTCCGGCCCGATACCCTTAACCAACCCGGAGCCGAGATATTTTTCTATACCCACCACCGTAGCCGGGATTAACGACTCATAGCTTTCGATCCGGACCTGAAGGCCATACTTGGCATGCTGTTCATAATACCCCTGGATTTTTAAAACCTCTCCGGGAGAAATGGAAAATAAATGGCCGATAACGGTAATCGTATCCCTTCGCCCTTTGATTTTCATCTTGGCAATGGTAAAATGGTTTTCCTGATTCTGAAAGGTGATGCGCTCGATATGGCCTTCCAGAGTTACCGGGGTTTTGCTTTCCATTAGGGAGTGATTCCTGTTTCGGATTTCGGATTTCGGATTTCGGAATTTAGTGGAAACTCTCCTTCGACATTCATGATTCGATATTCGATATTCGATATTCGTATTTTCATTTTTCGCGGGCCCCGTGGACATGAGAGTATAATAAAAAAACTTTATTAGACAGGATTTACCGGATTATCTGGATTTTAATCCTGTCAATCCTGTCAAACCCTATTCCCCCAGCACCAGCCGGACATCCAGCACCTGACAGCCCTGGCCGGTTTCACAGACCATAACCGGATTGATATCAATCTCGGCGATCTCGGGAAAATCGACCATCAGCCGGGAAAGTTTCAGAATGGTTTCAACCACAGCCTCAACGTCGGAGGGTTTTTGGCCCCGGACCCCTTTCAAAAGCTTGATGCCTTTGATTTCATGAATCATGCCCTGAGCTTCGATCCGATTTATAGGGGCGATTCTCAAAACCACATCGCCAATGACCTCCACATAAATTCCCCCGATTCCAAAAAGTAGTACCGGTCCGAAGGAAGGGTCCTGTTTGCCGCCTAAAATGACCTCCCGTCCTCTGGAACTCATTTTTTGGAGGACTACCGTAAAATCCTCCAGATCCCCGGGTTCTCTCCGGGCCACCTCTTCTAATTGATAATAAGCCGATTCGAGGTCTTTCGGATCTTTGATATGGAGGATAACGCCTCCGACATCAAATTTATGGGCCATATAAGGGATGGCCAGCTTAAGGGATAAGGGAAAGCCCAGTTGTTCGCCTTTCTCCAGGGTCTCATCCAGGGACCAGGCCCTGGCAAAGGGGATAACCGGGAATTGATAATGAGAAAGGATTTCCAATCCCTCAAAAAGATATAAGGGCCGGCCTTCGGCTTTGGCCTTGGAAAAAATTTCGACCACGGCCTGGTGGTTCACCTCAGGGCCGATCTCTCCACCCTTCCATCCCTGAACCTTTTGTTGGCTGAACCGCAAAGAGAGGTGGAGGGCCTGGGCCGCTTTTTCCGGAGACAGGAATATGGGCATGGTAAAGTGCTTTTTAATGTAGGCGATCTCCCATTCTTCGGAAAAAATACAAACCGCCACCGGTTTTTGATAACGCAAGCCCAATTTCTCGGCCTTCTGGATCATTTTGCGTGACCCTTCCTGTTCCCCTCCTTCCCGGTAGACATGAATCAGGATAAGGCCGTCGATATCATCGCGTTTAATCGTTTCTTCCACGATCCGGACATAAACCGGCAGATCAAAAAGATCTCCCAGGTCGAGAGGATTGGACAATTTGATCACATTGGCCCGAAAATGTTTTTCGATGTCTTCAAAAAAAGTTTCCGGAAAGGCCGGAAGATCAAATCCATATTTAGAACAGGAGTCGGCCGCCACTACCGCCTGACCGCCGGAGCGGGAAACCACGGCCAGTCTGTTTCCCTTCAGACGGGGCAGGGTTAAGATCTTAAGATAATTCATGGCCTCCTCGAAATCCTGGACGCGAATGGCCCCGGCTTGTTTTAATCCCGCCTCGACCACATTGTTGTCTGAAAGGAGGGCCGCCGTGTGGGAGAAGGCGATCTGGGCGCTGACCGGACCTATATTGGACTTGTGGATAATGATCGGTTTTGAGGAACGGCTGATGATCTCCAGCAATCGCCTTCCGTCCGAAATGCCTTCCAGGTAGAGGCAAATAACCTCGGTTCCCGGGTCCTGGATCAAGTATTCCAGGAGATCGTTCTCGTTCACATTCAATTTATTACCCATGCTGACAAATTTGTTGATCCCGATATTTTCGCTGGCCAGAAATCCGAGATAACTCAAGCCCACGCCCCCGCTCTGGGCTAAAATGGAGATTGGACCAGGGCGCATATCTTTATGCATGGCCATAAAGGGGAGACACAAACCGTTTTCCATATTGATATTGCCGATCCCATTGGGTCCGAGAAAACGAATCGAATATTTTTCGGCTACGTCCACCATCTCTTTTTCCAGATGGGCCCGGTCTTTGGCAAACTCCCGAAACCCTCCGGATTCGATAACTACCCTCTTGATCCCTCTTTCGCCACATTGGCCTAAAAGGTCCGCGACGGTTACTGCCGGGGTCAGAATGACGGCTAAATCGATTTCATCCGGTATTTGCCTGAGTTCCGGATAGATCCTCTGTCCGAAAAGGACTCCCCCTTTGGGGCCGACCGAAAAAATCTGCCCGTTAAACTGAAATTCCATCAGATTGGAAACAATATTCTTTCCTAAATTGTCCGGAGAGTTCGATACCCCGATAACGGCCACACTGTTCGGATAAAAAAAGTTTTTCATCCCCTTTTTCCCTTCCTGATCGGCATTATGGAAATATCTTTCACTGACCCCCGGCCCCTGATCCCGGTCCCCCATCCCCTTGGGGCGCCACGAAGCCTGAAAATGGTTTACTCCGAACTCCGAACTCTATACTCCGAACTCTATTCTTGTGTTAAACCCTCATGTCCCAGGGAGCTTGTCAGTATCCACCATCCAGCATCCAGTATCAAAACTCCGCCAGAGCGGTACTCAAATACCGTTCTCCGGAATCAGGAAAAATGACGACCAATAATTTCCCCGTGTTCTCCGGTCGTTTCGCCACCTCAAGAGCGGCCCAGAGGGCCGCCCCGGAAGAGATGCCGCAGACGATCCCTTCTTCCCGGGCCAATCTTCGGGCCGATTCGAAGGCCTCTTCGTTATTACATTGAATGATCTCGTCAATCAGGTTCAAATTCAAGATGTCGGGTATAAATCCGGCGCCAATCCCCTGGATCTTATGAGGCCCGGCCTTACCCCCGGATAAGACCGGGGAGTCTTTGGGTTCCACGGCAATGGCCTGAAAGGCAGGTTTTCTCATTTTTATTACCTCTGCAATTCCGGTCAGGGTCCCCCCGGTCCCGACACCGGCCACCAGGATATCCACCTTGCCTTCGGTATCCATCCAAATTTCTTCAGCCGTGGTTTTTCTATGGACCTCCGGATTGGCGGGGTTTTTGAATTGCTGGGGCATAAAAGAATTGGGGTGTTCTTTAGCCAGTTCTTCGGCCTTTTGAATGGCCCCTTTCATCCCTTCGCCACCAGGGGTCAGGATCAGTTCCGCCCCTAATAATTTAAGCAGCTTTCGGCGCTCCAGACTCATGGTTTCAGGCATGGTCAGGACCAATCGATAACCCCGGGCCGCACAGACGAAGGCCAATCCGATCCCGGTATTGCCGGAGGTGGGTTCAATGATCAGGGTGCCCGGTCCGAGACGGTTTTCCTTTTCTGCGGTTTCGATCATCGATAAGGCAATCCGGTCTTTGACCGAAC
Organism: Deltaproteobacteria bacterium; assembly: GCA_016219225.1. NCBI lineage: Bacteria > Pseudomonadati > Myxococcota > Myxococcia > Deltaproteobacteria bacterium. The sequence goes on along the minus strand of JACRBX010000039.1, from coordinate 20,238 downwards.
TCAAAGGGTTAAAGGATTCCAGTTTTCCAACGACTTCTGCCCGGCAATCCTGTGTAATCCGCCTGAGCCGGATCAAAGGCGTTTTTCCTATCACCTGGGTAATGCTGTCGTAAATTTTCATGGAGTTGTCCTTTTCTAAGGCCTTTTTATTTTTTATTTTAATTGAAATCCGGGTGAGGGTCAATCCAATATTCTCGGCCCCACTTATAAGCTGTTGGTTTTTTCAAAAACTATTTCTTGACATCTTGATTAAAGAAAACTATCTAAAATGAACAATACGAAATTTTGGGGTTCCCATGGTAAATTTCCTTTCAGCCTGGAACGTCCTGATGAAGGGCCGGCCCCGGGCCACGCTTCCGGCCTTTTTGATCATCTATGGGGTAATCCTGCTTTCCCCAGCCCTGGGGACAGCCTATCAACCCACCTGGCCGGTATTTTCAGAAGTCGAAGGGGGAGAACACTGGTACGTTGTTCAAAGCAAAGATTCTCTCTATTCGATTTCCGGAAGGTACGGGTCAATCTGGCAATATCTGGCTTCGAGAAACCTGCTCACCCCCCCTTTTAAGCTAAACGTCGGGCAACGATTAGTGGCCAACAGCCGGCATATTATTCCCCAGACCCAAATGACCGACGGGCTGTTGTTGAACATCCCGGGTCACATGCTCTATTTTTTTGAAAATGGCCTGCTGCGCAAAAGATACCCGGTCGGACTTGGACGGCAGGACTGGCCGACCCCTATCGGATCATTTACCATAACCGGCCGGTTTAAAAATCCCACCTGGACGGTCCCCAAATCGATCCAGGAGGAAATGAGGAGAGAAGGGAAATTCGTCCTGGAAAAAGTCCCACCCGGCCCGGACAACCCTCTGGGGAAATACTGGCTCCCGCTGTCGATTCCGGGCTATGGGATCCATGCCACTATCTGGCCTGAAAGCATCGGGCATTCCACGTCGCATGGCTGTATTCGAATGACCACCAAGGATATCGAAGACTTATACGGCCGTATTAAATCCGGTGTCCCCATAACCATCGTCTATGAACCAATAAAAGTGGCGGTCAACCCGGACAAGAAGATATTTCTGGAGGCCCACGCCAATACCTATCAAAAACAATTCTCCTATTGGAATCATGTCCAGAAACTGGCTCAACAAAACGGATTGATTGACCAAATCGAGTGGTCCAAGGCCTTTCGGGTCCTGAACGATAGAATCGGGATTGCCGATGAGATAACCCGTAAATAAAAAGGTCTGTGCCGCCTTTTTAACCCCAACACCTTTACTTCCATCAATAACCTTTTTAAACTAAATCTATGAAAAAAACGGCCCCCAAAATAGAAATCTATAAGTCCTGGTGCAAAAATTGCGGCCTCTGTACGGCCTTCTGCCCTAAAAAGGCCTTGCAAAGAGATGCGGAAGGGATGCCTTTTCTGGCCGATCCGAAGGCCTGTATCGGCTGCCGGTTGTGTGAACTACGCTGTCCGGATTTTGCAATCTCAGTAAAAGAACAGGAAAAGGATAGCCATGAACCGTCATAAACCCCAGAGGGTCTTCTGGCAGGGGAATGAGGCCATTGTCGAGGGGGCCCTGGCTGCCGGCTGCCGTTTCTACGCCGGTTACCCCATAACACCGGCTACCGAGATTATGGAGATGATGGCTCAGAAGATGCCGGCCCTGGATGGGGCCTTCATCCAGATGGAAGACGAAATCGCCAGCCTGGGGGCCGTTATCGGTGCATCTCTGGCCGGGGTCAAGGCCATGACAGCCACCAGCGGCCCAGGATTTTCTTTAATGCAGGAAAACCTCGGCTTTGCCTGTGTAGCGGAAGTCCCCTGTGTGGTGGTCAACGTCATGCGGGGAGGTCCCAGCACCGGACTGCCGACCAGTCCGGCCCAGGGGGATGTGTTGCAGGCCCGTTGGGGGACCCACGGCGATCATCCGATTATCGTCTTAGCCCCTTCCACCACCCTGGACTGCTATCTGGTAACATTGCAAGCCTTTAATTTTTCAGAAAAATACCGAACGCCGGTCATCATCCTCTCCGATGAAGTCGTTTCCCATACCCGTGAAGTCCTGACCCTGCCCCGGGGGGATGAGCTTCCGATGATCGAACGGATCCGGCCTACCGTACCTCCGGAATGGTTTGTTCCTTTCGAAACCCAAGGTCGCCTGGTCCCGGCCATGAGCTCTTTTGGAGACGGCTACCGCTACCATGTGACCGGTCTCATCCACGACGTTCGGGGATTTCCGACCAATCGTCCCGACGAAGTTTTCGCCTTTCAGAAACGGTTGCAGGAAAAAATAAGCGAACATTATACCGACATCCAATGGGTGGAACCTTTTTATCTGGAAGACGCCGAACAGGTCATCATCGCCTATGGCTCGGTGGCCCGCTCGGCCCTCCATGCCGTCCGTCAGGCCAGGGAGATGGGCCTTAAGGCCGGCCTGCTCAAATTGTTGACCCTTTTCCCTTTTCCCAGGGCGGCCGTGGAAAAGGCGGCCATTGCCTGCCAATCCTTATTGGTCCCGGAAATGAACTGGGGCCAGATTTCCCGGGAGGTCAAAAGGGTCAACCGGGGGCGCTGCCGGGTCGTCACCTTAAACAAATTCGATGGGACTTTGATAACACCCAAAGAAATTTTAAAAAAAATGATGCAAGATCAAAATTAAAATTATGAAAGACATCACTAAATTAATCCATCAGTACCTGCGGCATGACAAAAAGTTTCCTCATGTCTGGTGCCCGGGCTGCGGTAACGGTATCGTTCTTGGGGCCTTGATCCGGGCTATCGATCATTTGGAATATTCCAAGGATGAAATCGTCCTGGTTTCGGGAATCGGCTGCTCCGGTCGCATGAGTGTTTATGTAGATTTCAATACCCTGCATACCACCCATGGCCGGGCACTGACCTTTGCCACCGGGATCAAGATGGCCAAACCGGATTTAAAGGTCATTGTCATTATGGGCGACGGGGATGCCCTGGCCATTGGCGGAAACCACTTTATTCATGCGGCTCGAAGAAATATCAATTTAACGGCCCTGATCATTAATAACAGTATTTTCGGCATGACCGGCGGGCAGCATTCTCCGGCCACCCCCTATGGCAAGATGGCCACAACGACCGCTTTATACAATATCGAACCGGCCTTCAACATCGCCGAACTGGCCGTAACGGCCGGTGCCGTATTTGTGGCCCGGGGGACGGCTTATCACGCCGATCTGCTCCACAAGCTTATTGAAAAGGCCTTGCACAAAAACGGTTTTTCGCTTTTGGAGATTATTACCCAATGTCCGACTTTTTACGGCCGTAAGAACAGGATGGGAACGGCCGTCGAAATGATGGAATGGCAGCGGGACTCGGCCGTTCCGGTTGAAAAATGGGAAGGGCTTTCTCCGGAGGAAAGAGAAGGTAAATTCAGCATCGGGGTCTTGATGGACAAAGAAGCTCCGGGATTTTTAGAAGAATATGAAAAGGTCAAGGCCCAGGCAAAAAGGATCGCTTCGCTTAACGCAACTGAAAAAGGTGACCATGGTTCCCAGATATGAAATCCGCCTCTCGGGTTCAGGGGGGCAGGGGTTGATCCTGGCGGGCATGATCCTGGCCGAAGCCATAGCCCTCTACGAGAAAAAATTTGTGGTTCAATCCCAAAGTTACGGGCCGGAAGCCCGGGGGACGGCCAGCAAAACCGATATTATCATCAGTGAAGAGGCCATTGATTATCCCAAGTCCATCCATCTGGACGTCTTGTTGGCTATGAATCAAAAAGCCCTGGATTTAAATTTCCTGGATTTAAAAAAAGGGGGGATCTTGATCGTTGATTCGGGATTGGTCAAGGAATTACCCACCACCCATCTGGTCTCCCTGCCTCTGACCCGTATCGCCCTGGATGTGACTCAAAGCCCGCAACCGGCCAATATGGTGGCTTTGGGGGCCTTGGCGGTCTACACAAAACAAGTATCCCTTCAGGCCCTTTCGAAAACTTTAGCCGGACATTTTAAGAAAGAGTTGCTGGATATGAACCAAAAAGCCCTTAAGGCCGGGGCCCGTTCCGCGAAGAGAGGGCTTTCTGAAAACCCCTTGGGGAATGATGCGCCTTAAAAATGGGTTTATGACAAATTTCAAGGAGATTGGCGGCGATTTTACTAATCAATTGGGCCGGTATTCCCATAAATAATTCATTTTTACCCATAGTGGCCGCTATGCGGTCCCCTACCCCATTAACGGTCAGGTTCACTTTTTTATTCATCAGGGGATAGGCAATGGCATCTCCGCAGACCCCCTGGAACCCGGTTCCAACGGAGAGGTCGTTTCTACCGCCGGTCAGATATTGGGTGGCCGTCAACAACCACATGGCTTGTTCCGAATTGACCTTAAAGAGGACCACATCCACACCCATGACAGCCTTTTCTAAGGGACTCATGGCCACCCCTTGGGTTTGGCCGGCCGGCAGACAGATCCCCTTCGAAAAATAATTCTGGGCCGCCTGTTCATTCCCAAACACCCCGATTTGAACGCCTTGTTTGTTTTTCCCTAATTTCGAACCTTCTTTTCGAAGACCCAGGGTGGTCAACCCCATGGTACACTGAACATCGGCCCGGGTTAAAAAAAACCCTTTTCCTTTAAAGGACTCCATAACCGCGAAACAAAAACTGGATAGGGGTTTTTCCGGTCTTTTAAACAACACCGGCATTTCTTCATGGTTTTTGATGATCCGGACAGCCACCGGGCTCGATTTAAGCTGAAGGATTCGACGAAAAGCCCGATCCAATTCCTGCACATTTTCCATGGGATGGTTTCCTTAAAGAACTTTATCTTCGCCTTCGATCTGAAATAGAAACGACTTTGCCTTCCGTTTTGGGGGGAAGAGGTTCCGGGGCTTCTTGAGGAACCTCAACTTTTTCAATCCGGACTTTTTTACCCCCCATGGTAAATTCTTCGCCCTGAATATATTCCGGCAGGAGGATCCATTCCCCGAGAGAGAGCGGTACTTGAAGAATCAAAAACTTCATGCGTACCCAGCCGGGTTTTATATCCGGGATTACATCTTCGATACGGGCGAAAAAAACGGGCTGATTTTCTAAATAGATCAAGACGAGATCCTTATGTCCCGTCATATCTTAGACCTGTTTTCTATTTTTGGAAGCAGAAGAAAATTGTTGAAAATATAATGCGAGCACCCTCCCGTAGTAAACCTTAAAGGATGCTACGTAGAGCTCCATCGGATTCCTCTCTTATTAATCGCCTTGCCCTTGAAAGTCAACAGAAATATTTCTCTTGCTCCCCGTCCTTTGTCTTGAGAATTTTCAAACTTCCAGTGAGAGTTTAATATTCAAAAATGGGCTTCAGGTTGAGAATCCGCCTGAGACCGACCAACTCTCCCAGATGATAGGCATTGTGGTCAGCCGCCAGGAGGACCTCCCGAAGAATCGTGTAATCCTTGGCATGGGGAATGGGGCCGAAAAAATCCGTTTGAGGATCTTTGACCAATTTTTCCAGGACCTTCAAGTCGGCCTGAAAACCTTTAACCGTCTTTTTCCAATGCCCGGGGGAAGCCTTTTCATCGACCCCGGGCCAATAGCCGTCGGGAAACTTTGGAGATTGATGGTCAGGATTTATGACAAAATCGAGAATATCCCACTGGGCGATGCGTATATGCTCCAAAAGGTGCCAGACGGTATAGCTGCCGTTGGGCACTTTGGTATTGATTGCCTTCATGGGAAAATCGGAAACGGCATCGGCAAAACCCATGTGGGCGTTTCCACCTTTTAAAAGGGCCAGCAATTCCTGACGAAGGACCTGATCTTTATCCATGGCTTTTTCCTCCTTAAAGAAAGGGTTGGGCCCACCGCACAAAGGCTTTTATCCATTTTTATGCGGATATTCCGTAAGGTGGACCACAGGGAAAATAATAATAATTGCCTTCTCGCTTCCAGTTTCTCCAAATCTTATCTGGATGCGCCTGCAACCGGATTCGCGATATAGCGGTTAAGGTGCGGATCGCTCTGCTCCAGCACATGACCGGAGTCCTTTTTTCCTGCAACGTACTGCTCCAAAAAAGCAATCGAGTAGCGTCGGATAACCTCGTACTGCTCTTCGGTGCCACTCAGTAGTCTCGACCCGGGATTATCCGAGAAGCGATTGTTGAACGAAAAATGACCGGCCCCTTTGACCTCAAGGAAGTACTTGGGAGACGATACGTTTCTGTAAATCTTGGCCGAAAGGTCCGACATCTTTTGGAAGCCGCGCTGTTGGTTTTCTTCCCGCTCTCCCATAAATAGCATGGATGGAATCCGCACTCCGGCAAGTTCGTCTTCCCGGAACAGATACCCACCGGCCCCCGTCGAGAATAATAATAGGGCCTTGATGCGGGGATCATGGCGTTCCTTGAGGGTTCCGCAGAGTCCCAGCGCCGTGAATCCGCCCAAAGAGTGCCCCCCGACAGCGATGCGGTCCTGGTCGATGAGCCTCCCGAAAAGGCCGGAAGTCATCATGCTGTCCAATACGAGACTCATCTCGTCCAGTCGGTACAGATACCGGTCTCTGTCGCCTGGACCCGAAGCGGTTATCTCCCTGGCCTGCTGCAGGAAGCCGAGACGGTCGAAGTGCTTCTCTTGACCGGTCCGTATGCGGACGACCGAGTGCTTGTCGTGGTGGTCCGGGCAGGCCACGATCCAGCCGCGAGCGGCAAGGGCTTCGGTAAAGAATACCGAGCCGATTCCACCGCCCCCGTATCCGTGGGAAAAAACCAGCAAAGGATAGGGGGAGCCTTCGGCACGGGGTGCCGCATCGACCGCGACGTTGCCGCTTGTCGGTCCCCCGTAGGTGTGGGGTTTCGGCTGCGCCACGGTCGGATACCAGACGGCCACGGTAAGCCTTTGCTCCTGCCCGTCCTTGCGATACTTGAAATCAATGGCCTGATAGCCGACATTAAACAGGGGCTGGGATGCTGCTCCACTTGCGTTCGACGCTTCAACCAGGCAGCTCAAAATGGTGAAAACAAGAAAAACACCGACCAATCGTCCAATCAGCGGATAGACTGCTTCCGCCCTCCAGATTCTTACCATACCGATCCCTCACCGTCGTCGCAAAGACATTTCATATTCAGGTCACCGAACGTCCGATGGTAACTTGAGGGTATAGGAATTTCCTTTTTGGACGCAGATCGACGCAGATTGCCAAGATTTTGAATATATAGAGTAGTTATCTGCGGGTATCGGCGAAAATCAGCGTCCTAATTTACGGCGACTTTCGTCGTCAATTTGACCCTTTGGTTAATGTGTAGTAATCGTCCTTGTTGGCATATATTTACAATTCATCGCTAAGAATCGGTTTACGTTTTGGACCAATGTAGCTTGCCCTATCATTTCCTTAATGAATGCTCAAGAGCGATCCTTCTGTTCTCAAGCTCCTTCAGTTTTTTTTTGAGATCGGATATCTCTTTCTTGATCTTTAGTAACTCGGTCTCAGCCTTGACTCTCACCAGGTAGTCCTTTCCAAGCTCCTCGGTTATATACTTTTCGAGTTGGTTCCTCAGGACTCTGAGATATGAGTTTCCCCACATTGCTCCGTCTCGATATTCAAGTTTGGCGGCCCGTATGCCCCTCACAATAAATTCTCGGTCAACTCCATATTCCTTCTTCGCCGTTACATCGCTTAGAGTTGCTCCTTTGAGATTCCATTCACCGTATTCTGCCATGTTTTATCCTTAGACCGAACGCCCTGGATCAGCCGCGGCGTAGCAAGTCGCGCTGTACCCGGTTATAAAGCCTTTTTCCATTGCCATTGCTCAGCCCTTATTGCCGTGATTTTTTGAAGTGGTGGTAATCTGCCGGAAAAGACTGACAGGTTACGGATATCGATCAAAGCAGCATCTCCGCCGTACTCGGCATGAAAATGCGGTGGGTTATGTTCATCAAAGAACATCTTAATGATGATGCCAAAAAAACGACTGATCTCAGGCCTAGGCGGCCTTACGGCGCAGGACGGGAAAAATGTCTTCCGGCTTCCTGCCCGTTATCCTAAGGAACAAGGAGTCCGGGCAGAGATCAATTTGATCGCCCCAAACCAGTTCACCGAAAGAACCAATCCGTACCTGTTGAAAAAAATCCCGGTCGTGCCATAAAGAAAAAACACCTTTGCCAACTAACTCGGAGAGGTTCACTTCCCCACAAACCCCGTTGTCAAAAGATAATTTCAGACGATAATCCTGTAATACCTTAACCTTGGTGATTCTAGCCATTACCATATTCCTCCAAATCGAATAATAATACCATTTAGTTGAGTCTTAGGGAAGATCATCATTTGGATGGTCCCTATGAGGAGGCAACCAAGTTGTGGTTGATTCAGGTTATGTTTTGTTTGTTGTTATTACATCCTTTTCAATCCTGTGAGTCCGACACTCACCGCATGGATCACTCCTCAGTTCATCCTGTATCGAACCTTTACCCTATCTATATAAATCCATAATAATACCGCCTGGCTTCTTGAATCCCGCCTGGGCAGAGATTTTAAAGGGACTTTTTATTTTACATTTAGTCTGGTTTTTCCTTTATTCGTTAAAAATTATGCAATAATCTTGTCAAATTAATTATGGCGGTTTTCAAAAAAATATGATTCGAAATGACCTATTTTTAGAGTCTTTTCGTTTTCAGCTACAACCAAGCTCCAGAAATTACCGCCATATTTTATTTTAAAAAAACATTGCGAGTTAATCAATTGTCTCGAATACTTTCTAATACTACAGCGACACTTTTCCCGTCATTCCCGAATGTCTTTATCGGGAATCCAGGTTTTTCCAGAAAATGAGAAAACCAAAGTCCCTGGATTCCGGCTTAAGGCATGCCGGAATGACGGTTAAGGGGCGCATGAGCAAAAAATACGCTGTCGTACTAATTCGTAAGACTATAAATGTAAAAATTAACTACGTTAAAATCTCTGCCTGGGCAGGAAACCGACCTTTCAGGATCGTCTCAATCCTAAGCAGATGGGCCTCGAAAGGGGTATGCTGGTGAAACCAACCGCATAGCTTCCTTGAGAAATGTGTACACTTTCATGGGGTCGGAACATGTGGGGAGGACTTGTCCATAGTAGTTCATAACCCAGAGTAAAGGGCCATTCGCGGCATAGATATGTTCAGTTCCTGCAAATGGGTTAAAGCCGAAGTAACGGTCCAAATACCGATAGTGCTCTCCCACGAACTCAAAGCCCCGTGATCCATCCTCAAATATCCTTTCTTGCCCTTCGCCACCACTGGCATAGCCTGAAGCCTTACCTTGCAAGATGAAATTGAGAAGAGACATAGGACCTCCTTTTTTTGTATTCATTCCACTTGGATTCATATGACATAGAAGCATTCTATAATGAGCGGCCAACGACGGGCATCACCGGCACGCAACCACGCGGCCAATGAGCTTGAAAGAGCACCGAAAAATGCGCCCCGCGTGGTTGTATGTCCGCGTGCATGCCTTGTTAGCAAACGAATTTCCACACTTTTTCGTTCTCATGCCGCTACGATATTCTCTCAAGCGATTGCCTGCAGCTCAGAGAACACAAAAAGATCCGGTCTCAGCCGAGGACAAAACCTGACAGCGCGAGAGGCATAGGCCTATCCGATTCACTTCTTGAGCGCTTCGAAGCATGCTTTTGCATCCACAGAAAACTCATGGAAGCGAATAAGGATCTCGCACGGCTGATCAGTGCAAATGGCACAATTGTCCAGACCCTTTCCGCTACAACACTTCCTGATAGCGCAAGATTGGCAATATCCGATCAGCTTCCCTCCCTCTGACTTACATCCATCACAGTTGATCTCTTCAGGTTTCAAATCAAAGCCAAACTTCTCAGAATACAACGCAGCGGTTCTTTCCCTGGCAACATCATCATCATTCTGAGTAGCCAGAAATGTAGGACAATTCGAACAGACAAGGCCACAATAGGCGATCATTTGAGACATGGACTACCCCTCCATTCCACGGTAGGCTATTTAAACCACAAACTCGCTTCAGACATACCTCCTCGAACTTGCTAACAAGTCATTCTAAAGTTTTCTTCATATCTCCCCATCCAAAAAGATCTTCAGCATTAAAGAGATATTATCAATTTATCCTACCCATCTTGCCTGGGGACATCAACTATACCATAACCAACTTGATTCACAAAGATACTCCACAAATTCTTGATAGAATTTTTCGACGATTTTGTTTCTCGGATATCATGATATTTTTCGGGATATACAGAAATAGACAAATTCCACATGCCGACTATTTTGATGACCATGGATGTCTTTAAAATAAATAGGGAAACGCGGTAAAGTTAATCCTTGGCTGACCGGGTGGATCTTTTGGGATGTGTATCCTGACCATATATATCCTCAAGATTTAGAGGAGAGGTTTTTATAAATGGATCAATGATCTCTGGATAACATAACTTCATAATTTGTCAAGAGAAAAAGTACCATTTTTTTCTTCTTGACCTTTGGTAATTTTCTATCCTATACTTTTAAGAAAGATAAAATATTAACAATTTAGATGTGTTGGTGGAGGTATACCTGTGAATTTTCTTAACCGGATAGAAATAAATCCCAGGGTCTGTAATGGGCGGCCGGTAATTAAAGGGACCAGGATACCCATTTCGGTAATTTTAGAACAAATTGCTGAGGGGGAATCTTGGGAAATAATACTTGCCGGTTATCCTGAGTTAAAAAGAGAAGACCTCCAGGCCGCACTCTTTTATGCCAGGGAATCCATTGACCACACGGAAGTAAGAGCGGTCAATGCCTGAGGCATTTCGACTTTATCTGGATCAAATGTTTAATCTGGATGTCGCCCAGGCCTTAAATAAAGAGGAGTATAATGTAATCCGGGCTTCTGAGATTGGACAATCCCGGGCCGATGATAAAGAGATCTTGGACAGAGCTGTTTCTGAAAACAGGATTCTTATTACTCTGGATCAGCATTTCGGCGACTGGGTTGTTCTCCCTTTGAGTCATCATCCCGGTGTTATTCGATTAAAAGTAAACCCGACCACATCGAGAAATGTTTTAAAGCTATTAGTCCCTTTTTTACGCCGTCAGTCCCCCTCCCAATTTAAAGATCGCCTGGTTATCCTTTCCGCGCAAAGGGTAAAGTGGATAACAACAGGACCTGGGGTTCAACAAAACTGAAATCTAATAATTATCGAGCCCTGGCCTTCTGCTCCGTTCAGACGGTCTCTCCTCAATGTGCTTTGGATAACATAACTTCATAATTTGTCAAAAAATTTCTTGTAAAATCCAGAACCGCCCCTTCGCTTTGGCGGACTTGATTACCGGACTAAAACAAGTCTTTCTTTTGTGATTGCCCGGAATTATTCATTTTGTGGACCATGCCGATTAATTCTTATCAATCTTCCGGTAAGCGCATTATCATCTTCAATAACGGAATGAATTTGTCGGGCCAAGGCCGCAAAATCGGGATTATAAGTACAGGCAATTAGGCCTGCATGATTCGGATTGTGGTGATGAAGATAAATAAATAGTTAGAACATCATGATCCAGACGTCTTAATTCTTCTATAACCGGATAGGGAAAATTTTCATTTGCGTACAATCTTCCCATATCAGGCTGACTCGTTTTCTGCTATCTGTTTGTCTATCTCGTCCCGATGGGAACGATAATAAGCCCAGGCATTGCTTAGATCTTCTGCCCTTAATGTTGGATAACACCGGAGCAGATCGGCCTCACTTGTTCCCAAGCACCTGGCCTGGACAAGCAGCCAGACCGGGATACGGGTCCGGACAATGCACGGTTCCCCCCGCAGACCCCAGTGATGACGTCAATCCCGGGAAAGGCATCCCCCATGTCCCGAACTACCCACTGGAGAACTTGAGCCTTTTCCGCTTTGGTCAGCCCTGACAAAATTTCTTCAACCTTTTCAAGGGAACTCATGATTATTTTTCTTCCTAAAAGTTTTAAGCAAGTAAAACGATGTTCACTCCATTAAATCCTAAAATCGATTAAAAAATTATAAGATAGTGCGGAAATGACGGTCAAGGAGAAAAATTCGATCAAAAACTATTTTACAACCCCATGGACACCAGAGAAAACCACCCACTGGAATCCTGGCGCCAGTCGTGAATGGTCAAGCCGGCCAGGCCGGCCATCCACTCGATACTTTCCCTGGTGAATTTCCGTGAGTTTTCCGTGTGAAGGGTTTCGCCTTCTTTAATCTCAAGGGTCATATTGAGTGCGTCAATCCTGACCGCCACATCCTGATTGGCTTTCAGGTGCATTTCTATCCGGCTGTGGTTTTCATTAAAGAAGGCCAAATGGTCGAAGCAGGAAGGATCGAAAAGGGCCTGCAATTCCTTATTGACTGCCCTCAGGATATTCTTGTTAAATGCAGCGGTGACTCCCCTTGTATCATTATAAGCTGCCTCGATGAGCGGAAGGGGCTTGAGCATATCGAAACCGATCAGCATGGTATCCTCCGGTTTCATGACGGCCGCCATATTCCGTAGGAAGACGACGCTTTCGACATCGTCAAAATTGCCGATTGTGCTTCCCAGGAAAAGGAACATGGTCGGCCTATCCGTAGGAAGCGGTTTCAGTTGGGAAGTAAAATCGGCCACGAGCCCTTTTACCTTTAACTCCGGGAAACGGGTTTTCAGATTAAGAGAAGAATTAAGGACCGCCGAATCGCTGATGTCCACCGGGATATAACGCAGGGTGGACCGGGTATCCTGGGTTGTTGCCCGGAGCAGGATGCCTATCTTCCGATCGGCCCCGGAACCGAGTTCGACCAGGTCTTTGTGGTTCAAGGTCCCGGCCAGCCCAGGGGCAACCTCTTTGAGAAGGCCCATTTCCGTTCGGGTTGGATAATATTCCGGAAGCCTGCAGATGGCTTCGAAAAGCCTGGACCCTTGGGCATCATAAAAATATTTGCAGGGGATGTATCTCTGCCGGGCCGTCAGACCTGCAGCCAGGTCCGCGACACCATTGATCCCATAAGGTCCCTTCGGACGATTATTTATTTCGGTTATCGATTCTTGCAAAAAATCTTCAATCGCGGACAAAGTTGGATGGTTCACGGCCTAATCTCCCTTGTACTATCTGCTCTATCTGCAGGAAACGAACCGGATGACTTCATTGGTTTCACGAATGACCTGATCAATAGCCATGATGGTCCGGTCGATCTCTTCCTCCGTATTGCCGAGGCCGAGAGAAAAGCGGACCGCGCCATGGGCCTCTTCTACCGTAAGCCCCATGGCCGTCAAGGCCTTTGATGGCTCGGGAAAACCCGACTGGCAGGCAGACCCCGATGAAATGGCGATTCCTTTCCGGTCAAGGGCCAGGACCAGCGACTCTCCCCGGATGCCGGGAAGTGTCAGGTTTAAGGTGTTGGGCAGCCGTTCCCGGGGATGGCCATTCAGCCGGGCCTGGGGAACCACTTCCAAAATGCCTTGATGCAGTCTGTCCCGCAGCTCTTGCACACGGTTCATTTTCGAGAAATTGTCGATGGCCAGTTCCGCTGCCCGGCCCAGCCCGATGATCCCCAAAATGTTCTCGGTCCCGGCCCGGAATCCCTGCTCCTGATGGCCTCCGGCGATCAGGGGGTCGAGCATCATCCCCTTGCGCACATAGAGAACACCCACACCCTTGGGCCCATAAAACTTATGCCCGGAAAAGGTCAGCAGGTCCACACCCAGTCGTTCTACATCAACGGGCAGTTTACCCAATGCCTGGACCGCATCGGTATGAAAGGGCACCCCCTGCTCCCGGGCGATCCCGGCTAATTCGGCAATGGGCTGGATGGAACCGGTCTCGTTATTGGCCAGCATTATACTGACCAGACAGGTCTTTTCCGTAATCGCCTTTCTAAGGTCTCCGGGGTCCACCAGCCCCTGGCCGTCGACCGGCAGAAGGGTCAGGACGAAGGCCTGCTTTTCCAGCCAACGGCAGGTGTTTAGCACTGAAGGGTGTTCGACTGTGCTGGTGATGATATGTTTCCGGGTCCGCCCGTCAGCCAAGGCCACCCCTTTGATGGCCAGATTATTGGCCTCCGAACCCCCGCCGGTGAAAATGATGCGCCGGGCCGTGGTGTTGAGGAGTAAAGCCACGCTCCGTCGGGCCTTGTCCAGGCTCAGTCGTGTTTCCTTCCCCAGGGCGTAGAGGCTGGAGGGATTACCGAAAGAATCCATAGATGCAACCAAGGCGGCCTTGACCTCCTCGGCCATGGGGGTAGTAGCATTATGATCCAAATAGATGGGCCTGGTAACCTTCGACGGTTTCGGAGGTCTATCAAAAGTATACTCACCCCTGCCGCCGGTCCGGACTTTTTTTCCTTCCGAAATCTTGGATACCTCACAGAGCAAGGCCTTGTAAACAGGAAAGCCGGAAATCGGATCAAAGCGGGCCAGGTCGGTCAAGTCATTGACGCAAGCCTGCTGCCAGGCTTTAGAACCCAAGGCCCCGCCCCCCATGGCACTGGCCTCGACGGCCCCGGACACTATGTCGTCGGTGACCAGTGCGTACAGGCGTATCTGACCGCGCCTGGTCTTAAGATGGACCTCATCGCCGTTTTGAATACCCCGAACCCGGGCATCGGCGGTATTGATCATCACCGTCGGGACCGGCCTTTCTTCCATCAGGGCCGGGATGGTTTGATGGAGGGTGTGGATATCCACCCTGGAACGGGCCCCGGAGTTGAAAACCAGGGGGAACTCTTTGGCCAGTTCCGGCTGCGAGTGCGGACTTTCTCCGGGTTCCACATAAATCGGCAAGGCATCATAACCATGTTCCTCCAGGATAGAAGAGGCAATTTCAAACTTGCCCGAAGGCGTCTCAAAACCGGTCTGTCCGTCTTCCCGGAGCAAGCCCTTTTCCCATTTTTTATACTCCATCATTACCGTTGGGACTTTGACGAGCCCGCCGGCCTGACGGACCTCTTCCAGGGTAAATCCCGACCCCCCGAGGGATCGATCCAAAAGTTCGACCGGAGTCTGGGGATAGAGATGGCCGTATCCCAGACGCCGGGCCAGTTCGGAGAGGATAAAGAAATCGCTCCGGGCCTCTCCGACCGGGGGGATCACCGGTTCCCTGATCCGGTAGATAGGGCCGTAACGCATGTAGGATTCGATTTCGTAATACGTAGCGGCCGGTAGGATGATGTCTGCGTAGGCCATATCGGCGGTAAGCTGGCGGTCGATACAGACCAGGAAATCCAGGGCGCCAAGGGTCTTTCGCCAGATCTCCGATTGGGGCCAGGAGGTGATCATCGAAGCCCCCAGACTGAGGAGCAATCGGATGGGATAAGGCTTTTTTTTCAGCACCGCCTCCGGCAGGATATTGGCGTGGAACTCGCCCCGATACCTGGTGTAGATGGGGAAGTTATTATAGCCTGCGGCCTTTTGCGCATTGGGGTTGGGAATGAGTCCTTCCCGATTAATCGGAAACTGATTTTGGGACATACTGAAGCAGGACCCGCCGGGCACGTCGAGCTGGCCGGCCAGGGCCCATAGGACCAGTGTCGCCCGGATGGCGGAAACGGCCCCGTCGCTGTATTCCAGGCCGCTGTACATCACCGGAGAAACGCCGTCGGTGGTGCTGATCCGCCGGGCCAGAGACCGGACCGTCTCAGCCGGAACCCCGGTGATATGCTCGACGACCTCCGGCCGGAAGTGTTGAACATATTGGGCGAAGGGTTCAAACCCGACGGTCCAGTTCCTGATAAAGTCTCCCTCGTAGAGATCCTCTTCGATGATGACCTGACACATTCCCAGGGCCAGGGCCCCGTCCGTACCGGGCCGGATCGGTATCCACTGGGAATTGAAGGACTTGGCCAGGGACGTTTTCCTGGGATCGATAACCACTAACTTTGCACCCCGTCGGCAGGCCTCCTGGATTCGATGGAAGTCATGGGGCGGACAATGGGCGGCCGGATTTTTACCCCAAATGACGATGAGCCCGGCCTGCTCAATATCAGAAAACATGTTCATGAACATGCGACCCATGGTCACATGGGGGGCGATCATGGCAAAGGCCACATAGCAAAGGGCACCCACTCCGAGGGTGTTGGGGGAGCCGAAGGGAAACAGGACGCTGGCGGCCGAGGAAATGGCCACGTCTTTCGGTTGAAACATGTCGCAGAAGGCCAGTTCAAAACTCCCGCTGCCGGTGTAGATGGCCGTGGCCTCCGGCCCTGATTCGGCCTTAATGGACTGGAGCCTTCCAACGATGGTCTCGTAAGCTTCATCCCAGGTTATCCGCTCGAAGTTATAAGTCCCTTTGGGACCTTTACGCTTTAAGGGGTAAAGCAGCCGATCCTGGGAATAGACGATTTCCGCAGAGTGCTCACCGACCTTACAAATAGCCCCTAACGGCGAGGTTTCATCGGCCCGGACGGTCTTGATCCGACCGGCCTCATTGTAAGTGACGATGACCCAGCAGCCGGCAGAGCAGATGCCGCAGATGGCCCGCTTCTCATGATCATTTGGTTTTGTCGGGTCGGTCATATAGTTCCGTCACCTTTTTTAAAACAAAATTACCGTTCAAGGTTCAATGTTCGGAAAAAACCGTTTTCGTGTTTCGTGGCGCCTTCCCATAAATATAAAACGGCCTGGAGCTTTAGCAGGGAAATTATTACTACAGCGACAGTTTTCCCGTCATTCCCGAATGTTTCTATCGGGAATCCAGTTTTTTCAAGAAAATGAGAAAACCAAAGTCCCTGGATTCCGCTCCCCGATTAAGAATGTCGGGGACAAGCTTAAAGCATGTCGGAATGAGGGTTAAGTGGGCCCATTAGTAAAAAATACGCTGTAGTATTATAAAATAAAATTTTATTTTAATTGAACAAGGTCTCGAAGCTAAATAGGGTAAAAGGGGTATTTTTTGAAAAAAAAGGATGTATTTTTAACTGGGTTTGACTCCGTTACATTAAATTTATTCTGAAAATACGGGATACACTGTATTGACTTAAAAACTGTTCTAAACAATCCTCTTAAATTAGGACGCAGATTTTCGCCGATACACGCAATAATTATTCTAAATAGAATTAAGCTGGAACCAAAAAAGGGGCTTGTTATGGAGAGGTCTAAAGGATTCAAAATATGGTCCGATGCCCTTCCTGGATTGTCCAGGGGCTTTTGGACCGTTTTGAAGCATCTTTTCCGAAAGCCGGTGACCGAACAATATCCGGAGTATAAACGGACTCTGCCCGGCCGTTCCCGGGCCAGGATCATCCTTACCCGGGACCCGGACGGCCAAGAGCGTTGTGTGGCCTGTTATCTGTGCTCGGCCGTCTGTCCGGTCAGTTGTATCTCCATGCAATCCGCCGAACGGGAAGACGGCCGGCGCTTCGCCCCCTGGTTCCGGATCAATTTCGCCCGCTGTATCTACTGCGGCTTCTGCGAAGAGGCCTGCCCTACCCTGGCCATCCAACTGACCCCCCATTTTGAATTCTCTCAATATGATATCCTGACCCTGGTAGCTGAAAAGGAAAATCTGCTGGTAAATCACGGCGGGAAAAACCAGGACTACAATTATTACCGTCATGCCGGCATCACCATAGCCGGGGGCAAGGGCGAGCATATCAATGAAGAAAGACCTCTGGATCTTTGGAGTAACTGGCCATGACCCTTTACGCCCTTTTCTTCTATCTCATTGCGGGATTGATCCTGGTTACGGCCGCCCTGGCCATCACCCGGCGTAATCCGGTTCACGCCGTGGTCTATCTGATCCTGTCCTTCCTGGGAAGCGCCATGCTTTTCTATCTCTTCGGGGCCCCCTTTTTAGCAGCCCTTATGGTCATTATCTATGCCGGGGCGATCATGGTCCTGTTTCTCTTTGTGATCATGATGGTTAAACCCGAGACAGCAACCGAGAACCGAATGGCCTGGCGGCAATGGGAGCCGGCTATTATACTGTCCCTGAGCTATTTCTTATTGGCCCTGATGCTTGTTTTTACCGATCCCCGGAGTCAAATCCCTCTCAAAACAGCCATGGCCAGCCCCATGGCCCTGGGCCGGTTCGTCTTCGAGCGATATTGGTTTTCCGTGGAAATCATTTCCCTGGTCCTCCTCATAGGCCTGATGGCCGCCGTCCAATTAGGCCGACAGAGGGGGAAAAAGCCGGATAGGGAGGGGTTATGATCGTTCCTTATTCCCAGGTAATCCTCCTGGCCTCGATCCTTTTTTCCCTGGGTCTCCTCTGCCTCCTGACGCGCCGGAACCTGATCATGACCCTGATCGGCGTAGAGATCATGATGAATGCCGCTGCCATCCTCTTTGTAGCAGGGGCCCTGCGCTGGCAGCAGCTCGATGGGCAGGCCTTTGTCATTTTTATTATCGGTGTTGCTGCTGCCGAAGTCTCGGTAGGTCTGGCCCTGATTGTCGGGGCCTATCTGCGCAGCGGGACCGTGGATCCCGATGCCTACGATGTCTTAAATGGGTAGGATAAAATGATCTCGACTTTATTCCAAGACCCGAATCTCCTGGCAGCCTGGACGGCGGTCATCATCCCTTTCCTGGCTTTTGCCTGGATCATGGTCTTCACCCCTTCCTGTCCCAGGATTTCTGCGGCCCTATCCATCGGAGCCGTATCCCTTTCCCTGACAAACGCCCTTTTTCTGCTCATCAGCCTCCGGTCCCTGGAGCATCCCGTCCAATTTGCCGGAAGGTGGCTGGTGACCGGGGATATCTCCATCCCTTTTGGGTTTTTATTGGATCCGACCAGCCTGCTCATGCTCCTGGTTGTGGCCGCGATCAGTTTCCTGGTCCAGATCTATTCGCTGGGCTACATGGCCGGAGATCCGGGATTCGCCCGCTATTATGCCTTCCAGTCCCTTTTTGCCGGGGCCATGATGGCCCTGGTTCTTTCCTCTTCCTTACTTCAACTCTACGTCTTTTGGGAGCTGGTCGGTCTTTGCTCCTACCTGTTAATCGGTTTTTGGTATGAGAAGTTCAGCGCCACCCAGGCCGGGAAAAAGGCCTTTGTCATGACCCGGCTCGGCGACACGGCCTTTTTTCTCGGCCTCCTGATGATTCTGATTAACTTTGGTAATTTAAATATCCTGGAAATGAACAAGGCCGAGGCCATCCCCGCCATGTCCCCGGGGCTTCTGACCCTGGCGGCCCTTCTGATTTTCGGCGGAATCGTGGGCAAGAGCGCCCAATTCCCCTTGCTGACCTGGCTGCCGGAAGCCATGGAAGGGCCGACACCGGTCAGTGCCTTGCTCCATTCAGCCACCATGGTGGCTGCCGGGGTCTACCTTCTGGCCAGACTTTTTCCTTTTCTGAGCCATTCCGAGACGGCCCTGTCCATCTTCCTGGCCACCGGCACCCTCACCATGCTGATGGCTTCCTCCATGGCCCTTGTGGAACGGGATATCAAGAAGGTCTGGGCCTATTCCACCATCAGTCAGTTGGGAATGATGATTATGGCCCTCAGTGCCGGGGGATATTTTTCAGGGCTCTTTCATCTGACTACTCATGCCGGTTTTAAGGCCCTGCTCTTTCTCTGATCCGGCATCTGGGTCCACTATTATAAGACCAATGACCTCTTCGAAATCGGCCGACGTTCCGGACGGGAAATGAAAATCCCCATGATCTGTCTTGTCCTGGCCGGGGCCAGCCTTTCCGGCCTCCCCCCCCTGGCCGGATTTTTCAGTAAAGAGGCCATCCTGGCTACTCTGTCCGATTTGAAGAATCCCTTTTGGCTTATCGCCGGATTCCTGGGCCTCTTTCTGACGCCTTACTATACCTTCCGGCCCATCTTTATTATCCTATTCCCTCAAAAAATAGACCGGCAAGACCTTTACGAGAAACGACCGGGAAACAGGCTCTACTGGACCATGACCATTCCCCTCATCATCCTGGCAGCCTTTATACTGACGGCGGGATTTATTGAACCCTTATTAAAGGATTTCCTGTCGGATCAACCAACCGCCGGAGAAAAGCGGGGATGGATCACCTATGTCTCCCTGGCCCTGGTCCTTTCGGCTGTGGCCCTGGCCTGGATCGAATTCGGCCGCAAAGAGTCCCCCCGGTTGGGCCTGGCTGAACGCCTTCCCAGGCTTCGGGATTTCCTGGCCGAGCGCTGGTACCTGGACCATTTCTATCGGATCATTTTAAATTTGGTCATCTATCGGACTTTTGCCGATCCCTTTACCCGTACGGATCAGCAGATCATCGACGGCGGCCTCGACCGGTTTTGTAAATTCACGGTCGAAAGCGGCAGACTGGTTTCCTATCTCCAGTCCGGCAGGCTG
>JACRBX010000038.1 GCA_016219225.1 Deltaproteobacteria bacterium | reverse complement strand
CATCTCTTCGGTCCGGATCTGAATCTCGATCCGTTCTCCAATGGGGCCGATGACCTTGGTGTGCAGGGATTGATAACCGTTGGCCTTAGGCAGGCTGATATGGTCATTAAACTTCCCGGGGATCGGTTTCCAAAGGGAATGGATATGGCCCAGGGCCTCATAACAGGCGGCCACTTCCTTTACGATGACCCGGAAGGCGATCAGATCATAGAGCTGGCTGATATCCAGGTTCTGGGTGATCATTTTTTGATAGATACTATAGAAATGTTTCGGCCGCCCTTCCACGCGGCAGGGGAGATTTACGGAGTCCATTTTTTTCTGAAGCAGGTCTTTGACCTCCCGGATATACCGTTCCCTTTCCTCCCGTTTCTTGGCCACGCCGTCTTTAATCGTTTGATAGGCCTCATGCTCCAGATAATAAAGGCAGAGGTCCTCCAATTCGGTCTGGATGCGACGCATCCCCAGCCTGGCCGAAATGGGGGCATAGATATCCAGGGTCTCCTGAGCAATGGCCCTCTGCTTTTCCGGAGGATGGAAACCCAGGGTCCGCATATTGTGTACCCGGTCGGCCAACTTGACCATAATGACCCGTATATCATCGGACATGGCCAGGATCATTTTCCGGATATTTTCGGCCTGCCGTTCTTCCTGGCTCTGGAAATGAATGGCGCTGATCTTGGTCACCCCATTGACGATGTGCAGGATCTCAGGACCGAACTTTTTCTCGATGATTTCCGGTGTCGCCAGGGTGTCTTCGATGGTATCGTGGAGGAGGCCGGCAGCGATGGTGACCAAATCCATCTTCATCTGGGTCAATATCCAGGCCACCTCCAAAGGATGAGAAAGATAGGCCTCCCCGGAAAGCCTCTTCTGTCCCTCATGCACCTGGGCTGAGAAGATATAGGCCTTCTGGATCAGATCGATATCAGCCTTAGGCCAATAGGATAGGATCTGGTCGATGATGGTGTTGATACGGATCATGACTTGGCTTTAATAGTTTGGAGTTATGAGTTCGGAGTTCGGAGTGGGGAGTGAAGGGAATTTTACTCCGAACTAATTACTCCGAACTCTGAACTTTCTTTCCCGTTGAATTACAGATCAGGCATTCAAAGCACCGGCGACGATCTCTCTAATCATCCGGATGACCTCTCCCTTTTCCACTTTTTGTACCTCCCCGCTGCGCCTTTGACGGACCTCCACTTTTCCTTCGGCCAGACCTTTCGGTCCGATGGTGATCCGCAACGGGATTCCGATCAAATCGGCATCTTTGAATTTGATCCCCGGTCTTTCCGGGCGATCGTCCAAAAGCACCTCTATCCCCTCCTGCCGGAGGTCTGCATACAGGCTTTGGGCCAATAGATGGGTTTCAGATCCCGGGCTCCATTCCACCGGAGTGATGATAACCTGAAAAGGCGCCAAGGCCATGGGCCAGACGATGCCGTCCTTGTCATGATTCTGTTCAATGGCGGCCGCCACCGTCCGGCCGACCCCGATCCCATAGCAGCCCATAATCATCAATTGTTCCTGGCCCTGTTCATCCAGATAGGTGGCCTTCATGGATTTCGAATATTTGTCGCCTAATTTGAAGACATGTCCCACCTCGATCCCCCGATAGGCTTTTAAGGAAGATTGACACCTGGGGCAGGGCTCTCCGGGCAACACCTGCCGCAGATCAACCGACCGGGGCAAGGGGATATCGGTCTCCCAGTTAAGATTGATCCAATGGACATCGGCTTCATTGGCCCCCATGACAAAATTTTTAAGCCCTTTAAGGGTCTGATCGGCCCAGAGCGGCAGGGACAAGCCCACGGCTCCGGCGAATCCCACCGGGGCCCCGGTCAGTTGTTGAACCGTCTGGGCATCGGCCAGAACCAACTCCTGGCAATCCAGGTGTTTGGACAACTTGGTTTCATTGACTTCCTGATCCCCTCGAACCAGGACCGCCACCGGCCCTTTTTCGGTCTGATAGATCAGGGTCTTGACCAGCCGCTGTGGCGGTATCGACAAAAACCGGGTCACTTCTTCTACGGTTTTTTGTCCCGGAGTGGATTTTCTTTCCCGGGCTTTTGGTTCTTCGTTGGGATCGACCTGGAACCCGTCAATGGACTCGGCCCGTTCCACGTTGGCGGCATATTGGCAAGTCGTACAGGCCAGGATGGCATCTTCGCCGCTCTCGGCCAGAACCATAAATTCATGGGAATAACTTCCTCCGATGGCCCCGCTGTCGGCCTCCACGGCCTTAAAAAGGAGGCCGCAGCGCTGGAAGATCCTCCGGTAAGCCTCAAACATCTTTTGATAGGTCTGGCCGGCCCCTTCTTCATCCCGGTCGAAACTGTAGCCGTCTTTCATCACGAATTCCCGGCCCCGCATCAGCCCGAACCGGGGGCGGATCTCATCCCGAAATTTGGTTTGGATCTGATAGAGATTAACCGGTAGTTGCCGATAAGAACGGATTTCATGGCGGATGAGATCGGTGATCACTTCCTCATGGGTCGGCCCTAAACAATAGTCGTGGTTATGACGATCCCGAAGCCGCAACAACTCCTTTCCATATTTGTCCCAGCGGCCGCTTTCCTGCCAGAGTTCGGCCGGCTGCAGGGCCGGCAGCAGGACTTCCTGGGCCCCGCCCCGCTCCATCTCTTCCCGAATGATGGCTTCCATCTTTCGCAGGGACCTGAGCCCTAAAGGCAAAAAACTATAAATTCCGGAGGCCAATTTTCGAATCAAGCCGGCCCGGAGCATGAGCTGGTGGCTGACAATTTCAGCCTCTGTGGGTTTTTCTTTTAATGTAGGAATATACAATTGGGAATAAAACATGGTTATCGGTTCTCCTGACTCATAAAATGAATTTTTATTCACCGCAAAGACGCAAAGAACGCAGAGAGAAATTTCTTAGAACAATCCCGTGAGAGGCGGGATTGTTCTAACCAACTCCAGCCTCCGGCCTAAAAATACCCGTGGGGTAGCGAAGCTTATGGATTGCCGGCCCCTCACCGACAATCCATAATTTTATTCTCTGCGACCTCTGCGTCTCTGCGGTGAAAACAGTTTTACAAAAAGCTTAAACTGATACAAACCTTTTCATCATCCTGTCGATTTCTCCCAGAAGGCTTTCCAGCAGATCTCCCTCAGGGACCTTTCGAATCATCCGCCCCTTGGCAAAGAGGAGCCCCAGACCTTTCCCCCCGGCGATACCGATATCGGCCTCCCGGGCTTCCCCGGGACCATTGACCACACACCCCATGATAGCCACTTTGAGCGGCCGGGTATATTTTTTTACCGCCCTTTCCACTTTTTTAACCAGTGGAAGAAGATCGATTTGACACCGGCCGCAGGTAGGACAGGAAATAATTTCGATCCCCCGCCTTCTTAAACCCAAGGCCCTGAGTATTTCATAGGCCACCCGGATTTCCTCCCGGGGAGGGGCTGTCAGAGAGACGCGCAACGTATCGCCGATCCCTTGATAAAGAAGGAGCCCGATCCCCAAAGCGGATTTGACGGTTCCGGAAAGCAAGGTCCCGGCCTCCGTAACCCCCAGATGAAAAGGGTAATCCACCTTTTCGGCTAACAATTGATAGGCCCGGATGGTTTGGAGCACATCGGAGGATTTTAAGGAAATTTTAAGGTTCTTAAAATTTCTTTTTTCAAAAAAAGCGATATGCTTTAAAGCTGAGGCAACCATGGCCTCGGCCTGGCTCGGGCCGCCCCTGAATCCCAAATCCTTTTCCAGGGAACCGGCATTCACCCCGATCCGGATGCAGACCTCTTTTTCCCGGGCCATCTCGATAATCCGGGCGATTCTATCCGGTCTCCCGATATTGCCCGGGTTGATTCGAATACCGGCCGCCCCGGCTTTCATGCCTTCCAGGGCCAAACGATAATCGAAATGGATGTCGGCGATTACCGGCAAAGGGGATTTTTGGATGATTTCTTTTAACGGCGGAACGGCCTTATGATCCGGAACCGCAACCCGTATCAACTCGCAGCCGACTTTTTTGAGCTCTCTGATCTGCCTTAAGGTCCGTTTTACATCATGCGTGTCCGTGCTGGTCATGGACTGAACCACTACGGGATGCCCGCTGCCGATCTTGACATCCCCAAGGGAAACCGTAACCGTTTTGCGCCGCGAGGGACCAGCCAGGCCTTTATTTTCGTCATTCAGTTGCATAAGATCCGTTCATCATAAAGGCGGAGAAGGCCGCCAGATTTAAGCCATGGTCTTGTTTTCCAAAAAAAATTGACAACGGGAAGCAAATACGTTAGATGTTAATGATGCAGGATTGAACGGCCTGAATCAAAGTAAATTCTCTTATAACATATTATGCAATGGATTTTAATCCATTTTTTAAAATGCCTTTTCCTCCCCAGATGGAATACGCCCCCGACTTTGGACTGAAGGAACTCATTCAACTCATCAGTAACGTGACCGAGGCCTTTACCACGGCACTCTTCCTGATTGATCCGGTACAAAATAAACTCACCCTGAGAAATCATCAGAGCCTTAGCCTTCATATCAACCCTGATACCAGCCTTCAGATGGGAGATAGTTTAATCGGTTGGGTGGCTAAAAATCAACGACCGGTTAATATTGCTCAATTTGATCGGGATACCCGGAACTTAAAACTCTATCTGCGGGATGAAAAGATTAAATCATTTCTCGCCGTTCCCGTAGGGGAAGTTGGCGTCCTTTGCATCGACAGCAAACGCAACTATGTTTTTACCGACAAGGACCAAAAGATCCTCCAGGATTTCGCCTGGCAGGTCCTCCAGATACTTCATGCCCAATGGATCGGGAAAAAAGAAAGTCAACAAAATCGTATTCTTAATTTTTTTAATGCTATAAACGCCCTTTCCCATGAACAGCAAGATTTAAATCAATATTACCAGAAGGTGCTGAGTCGTTGCCGGCTCTTTTCCAATACCGATGCCGCCTTCCTGGTTTTAGTCCCCAAGAAGGGAGACCGCTACAAAATAGTGGCCTCGGACGGGACATTGACGGCCCCTTTAAAAAAAAATGTCCTGTCCATAGAAATGGGGTTGACCGGATGGGTCATTCGTGAGAAAAAGCCTTTAGTACGGCGTTCCATGAAACCAAGGACCCATAAATCTTATGTATTTTTCCCGGATGACCCTTGTATGCATTTTCAATCTTACATCGGGTTGCCCCTGTGTTTTTTCGGCAAGTTATATGGGGCAATGAATTTGATCGGCCACCGGGAAAATGATTGGCAGGAGGATGAAATTCAGGCCCTGGTCTCGGCCGGCCAGACTATTATCACTTCAATCCTATTTTTGATGAACTTGTGAGTCGAACACCCCTATGCTGATACGCAAACTTTTCGGCCTTTTTTCCGAAGATATGGCCATGGATCTCGGTACGGCCAATACACTTATTTTTAAAAAAAATCAAGGGATTGTTCTCAATGAACCTTCCGTTGTCGCTATCAATAATGAAAACGGCCAGGTTCTGGCGGTCGGTAAGGAGGCCAAAGACTATTTAGGTCGAACGCCTCCTCGCATTTCAGCGATTCGCCCCATGAAAGACGGCGTTATTGCCGACTTTGAGATCACCCGGGAAATGATCAAATATTTTCTCACGAAGGTTCGGGGAAGATCCAAATTTTTTCGGCCTAATCTGGTCATCGGTGTCCCATCCGGCATTACCATGGTCGAAAAAAGGGCTGTGGTTGAATCGGCCCTGGAAGCAGGGGCCAAAGACATCTATCTGATCGAAGAACCCATGGCCGCTGCTATTGGGGCCGGCATGTCGGTCGAATCCACCCAGGCCAACTTGATCGTTGACATCGGAGGGGGGACGACGGAAGTGGCCGTCATCAATTTATTTTCCACCGCCTACTGTGAATCCATTCGGGTGGCCGGTGATGAAATTAATGAATCCATCATGTATTATATGCAGAAAAAATTCAATTTACAGATCGGAGAAAATACCGCCGAACAGATCAAAATCGAATATGGTTCGGCTTATCCCCTGAATAAACCGAAACCCTTCCCGGTTTCAGGAAAAGAAGTCTATTCCGGAATCCCCCGGACCATTCAAATAACCGACAAGGATCTCCGCGAAGGGATGGCCGAACCCATCTGGGCCATTGTCGATGCCGTCAAAAGGGCTTTGGAAAAGACCCCGGCCGAACTGTCCGGGGATATCAGCCGCGAGGGAATGACTTTAGCCGGCGGTGGGGCCCTGCTCAAGGGGTTGGATAAACTCCTGGAAAGAGAAACGGGTCTTAAGATCCTTATTGCCGAAGACCCCTTGACCTCGGTGGTTATGGGGGCCGGAAAGGCCTTAATGGAAACCGACCATTACACAAAGGTATTTATTAATTGAACTTAGATCAGGCTTTTCAAGACGCCAGGGAGGCCGTTTTAGAGGCCGGCAAGGTCTTAACCAAAGGGTTCCGACAGAAGAAAAACGTTCAAAAAAAGGGACCCATCGATCTGGTCACCGAATGGGATTTTAAATCCCAGGAAACGGTCTTTTCCAAACTCCAGCCCCGGTTCCCGGAATTTGATTTTTGGGCCGAGGAATCCGGGATAGAACGCCGTCTTTCTCCCTATTGCTGGATCCTCGACCCTTTAGACGGGACTACCAATTTCGTTCATGGCTTTCCTTTTTTTTGTGTTTCCCTGGCCTTGACCTACGAAAAGGTCCCCCTTCTCGGAATCGTCTACAACCCGGTACTTAAGGAAACCTACTGGGCCTTAAAAGGTCAAGGGGCTTTTTTCAACGGCCGCCCCATACGGATATCGTCATGGACCAAGGTTTCTCAAAGTCTTTTAGCCACCGGATTTCCTTATAATATCGAAAAAACCCATGGCCCGGTCCTGAAACGTTTTGAACAGGTCATTATCCGGGCTCAAGGGGTTCGCCGGCCCGGGTCAGCCGCCCTGGACCTTTGCTGGGTGGCTCGAGGGATTATAGACGGATTCTGGGAACAATACCTGAAACCCTGGGATACGGCTGCCGGAGTACTCATCGTGGAAGAAGCCGGGGGTAAGATCTCTGATTTTGCCGGACACCCCTTTCAAATCAACAAAAAACAAATTCTGGCGACCAATGGTTTGATTCATTCGGAAATGGTCCAAATCCTGAATACCAAAACGCTGCCTGTTTCCTGACCTCCCCTCATCTCCCCCCAGCCTTTTCGAACTAAACCGTCAGGCCACGATAGTGGCGTGACACCGCGAATCATGAAAATAGCTTCAAGAAAAAAGCTCCCAGCTCAAAGCGGAACCCCTGGAAAGAGTTCAAGGTTTTTCACTTGAAACTTGCATCTTGCAACTTGAAACAGGCAACTTTCTCTTCAACCGACCCCCGACCCCTGATCTTGTCCCCCGATCCCTGACCCCTGCCCCCCCCTTTTATACTTTCGGCCATTAACTTATCCGGTTTTTTTTCTTGCCCCCCCTTAGGGCTTGTTTTATAATCCGAACCGGTTTAATACGAAAATAGTATCCGTCTTCCAAGGAGCCTATTTTCATGCTTCGTGGTGCCATGCCCCAAAAGGCGGGGCATGGCGGTTTAATACGAAAATGAAGTCTCAAGATGCAAGTTTCAAGTATAAAAACCCATACTCTCGGAAATTATGCTTCACGCTTCACGGTTTACGGTTTACGCTTCACGCTTCACAAGTCACGCTTCAAATAGTTCTAAAAAGGAGGTGATCACCGGTTTATCGGACTAAATGAGAAAATAAGGATTGGGCCGGCTTGTTGTTGAGCTATCTTGCAAGCTGATGTCGTTCGTTTTCTTCTAAAAAATGGGAGGAAGGATTATGGCAGAGAAGCAAGGTATTGACTGGAGCAGTCTTTGGAAAAAAGAAGAATGGCTGGCGGTCTGGATAGGATTTCTTATCATTATCCTGATGCTCTTAGGGGTTAAAATCAAAACCCCGTCTTTCAAATGGACCACGGAAGGCGCATTTGGTTCATACCTCAAAGAGTCCAGACCGGCTGTTGAAAAACTGATCAAGAGCGCCCAGGAAAAGGGGGAGACATCCTTACAACCGTCGCTCCTCGAACTTCAAAAGGTCATGGAAACAGGCGATAGAAAAGCCATAGGCGGAGCAGCCAAAAAATTGGAAGAAGGGGCCAAAACCGTCAAAGACGAGGGTCTGAAAAAGAAGTCCGCCAAAACCGCCAAAGAGATCAGAGGGTCTGCCGGCCAGCTTTTGGGAAAAGTGTTTTCAGCCGAAAATATTTTGTGGTCCATTTATTTGGGTATCGGTTACCTTATTCTGAGCGTCATTGCCATGGCCTTTATGGGTGAAAAGGCCGGGCTTTTTATTGCGGGGTTTCCCGCTGTCTACATCCTCTCCTGGATCTCCCTGTTTTTAGCAGGGAATTCTACCATCAACTACTATGGTCTTGAATACGTCCTGTGGTGCCTGTTTATCGGGCTCTTTGTCAGTAACGTTATCGGACTTCCCGAATGGCTTAAACCGGCCGTCAAGACGGAATTTTACATCAAAACAGGGCTGGTCATTCTGGGATCCGGTATCCTCTTCGGAGAAATTGTCGAAGCCGGTGCCTACGGGATTGTTCAGGCCGTACTGGTGGTCGCCGTAATCTGGTATTTCAGCTACTGGTTATGCCGCAAGCTCGGCATCGATGAGGAATTTTCAGCCATGCTGTCCAGTGCCGTATCGATTTGCGGTGTTTCTGCGGCCATTGCCACTTCCGGTGCGGTCAAGGGCGACCCCAAGAAATTGAGCTATGTGACCTCTATCGTGCTGATTTGTGCTGTCCCCATGCTGGTGCTCCAACCTATTATCGCCAAATATTTCAGTATGCCCGATGTGGTGGCCGGGGCCTGGATCGGCGGAACCCTGGACACCAGCGGATCAGTGGTTGCAGCCGGCGCCCTGATCAGCGAGGTAGCCATGAAGATCGGTGTCATTGTCAAGATGAGCCAGAATGTCCTGATCGGTGTGGCCGCCTTCATCCTTTCCATAGTCTGGACCCTTAAGAAAGCGGCTGAGGTCCCCGGTGGTGAAAAACCGAGCCTTATGGAAATCTGGTTTCGGTTCCCTAAGTTCGTGCTCGGCTTTATCATCGCCTCGGTAGTTTTTTCGTTTTTTCTCGGACCCGAAACTATAAGCGCCGTTAAGGGCCCCCTGGGATGGCTGCGAACCATGTGGTTCGCCCTGGCCTTCACCTGCATCGGCTTGGAGACACGCTTTGCCGATCTGGTGGAAATGGGCGGTGGAAAACCGGCCCTGGCCTTTGTCGTGGCCCAAAGCGTAAATATTATTTGGACTTTGATCCTGGCCTATCTTATTTTTGGTGGATATTTCTTTGAACCTCCGAGGATGTAAATGGTGATAGGCAAAAACCCTGGTCTGGCAATGGTTCGGGCCAAAATAGATTGCCCGGAGGAACCCGGGCTAAACGAATCAGGAAACGCTGTTCATAATTCGAAAGGAGGGAAAAAATGAAGGTCCTCTTGGCATACGACGGGTCAGATGCATCCCAAAAGGCCTTAAAAAAGGCCATTGAGATAACCTCCAAGGAGAAAGGTGAATTGGTGATCCTCTCCGTGACGGAACCGGTATGTCCGGTCAGTATTACGGATAAGGAATGTTCATTGTTCGACAGTTCTTTGAGAACTGAAACCAAGGATCTTTTGGATAAGATCAAAGGAGAAGTATCTAAGGAACCGGTTCAGATCAAGACGGTTGTAAAAGAAGGACGACCGGCAGAGGAGATCGTCAAATTTGCAAAGGACAACAAAATGGATCTGGTGGTCATTGGGTCCCACGGTAGACACGGGGCTAAAAAATTTTTCCTGGGTAGTGTTTCACTGAGGGTTGCCGAACATGCCCCCTGCTCCGTATATATCGCCAGATAATTAAAACTCATGAGAAAGAGGACGGGCGGCCCTTTATGCCGCCCTGTCCGAATAATTTTTTACCAGGGATTTTAGTTGCTTGGAGGTCGTCGCTTTTCTTTCAATTCGAAAATAGTTCGGAGTTAAGAGTTCGGAGTCCGGAATATAAAAGAAACTCTTCTTCGACATTCAATATTCGATATTCGATATTCGGTTTTTCATGCTTCGTGGTGTCCCCCCGGGGCATGAGAGTTTGGTCTGGAAGTGGATGAATGCGCCTCTCCCCCTTTTTCTCTCCTCATTTCGACTGGATACAGGTTGAACTGACCACTTATTGCAATGCCGCCTGTATTTATTGCCCCAGGACCGCCTACAAAAATTCCTGGGTCGATCTGCATTTGCCCCTCGAGTTTTTTATGAAATTAAAACCCCTTCTTTCAAAGGCCCGCCATCTGCATCTTCAAGGCTGGGGAGAACCTTTTTTGCATCCGGATTTTTTTAAAATGGCCTCTCTGGCCAAAAAAGCAGGCCTGCAAATAAGCACGACCACCAATGGGATGCTCTTGGACCAGGAGAGGAGCGTTCGCCTGATAGAAACGGGGATAGACATCATTGCCTTTTCTTTGGCCGGAACAGATGCCCAAAGTAATGATGCCATCCGAAAAGGCACAAGGTGGTCCAAAGTCATAAAAGCTATTGAAACCCTTGGAAAAGAAAAAATAAAAAGGGCCCGAAAGGAACCGGCTATCCATATAGCCTACCTGGTCCTCCGCTCGGGACTGAAAGAACTGGAAAAAATACCTCGTCTATTTGCAGAAATGGGGGTGAGCCAGGTGGTGCTGAGTACCCTTGATTTTGTGGCCTCCGAAGAACTGGTCTCCCAGACGATCCGATCTTCATCCCTTAGCGAATATCAGGAAACGGAATCCTATTTTAAGTCTATTGTGCGGGAAGGCGAAAAGAGAGGACTTTCGATTCATTACTACCTGCCCCCCTTTGGCCGGGAAGGGCTGTTTTGTAAAGAGAACGTCCAAAAGGCCTTCTGCCTGGCCGCTGATGGGGCTGTAACCCCTTGTGTTTATACCAACCTCCCGGTAAGCGGCGAATTCCATTACTTACCGGACGGGAAACGACCTTATACCCGATTGAGTTTCGGGAACATACAGGAAAAATCCCCGTTGGCTATTTGGGCCAGGGGCACTTACAAAGATTTCAGGCACTCCTTCTCCGGAAAAGGCCATCCGACTGCCTGCACCGGCTGCCCGAAGCTCAGCCGGGCATAGAAATAAAATGTTAAAAAAACAATAAGTTAAACAGTAAAAGACCCTTTTTCTATCCGGGTCTCCCTTTTTGTCTGGACAAATGGGCCGGCTTAAGCTACTATACTGACCAAGCAACGCTTTTCCTTAAAGACTTCGCTCTAAATCTTCCAAATTTTTTTTTTAAGGAATCCCTCTGTGTTGTTCAACGTAAGATCCCTCTTTTCCATACGATTTTTATTTATGGGAGGAATTTATGAAAAAGCTCTTTACCGCCGAGCAATTACATGGCCGCTTTGATTGTTTCAGCCATTTTAATCGGATCGACCCGATTTGTTTAAAGTATTGTGCCTTGAATATCCGTTGTGCCCTGGCTAAAAAACAATGGTTCGACCTGGAGATACCAGACGACTATTATCCTTCTGTTATCACGGCAGATCCTGATGTTGGCCTGGAATAAGGGACCGGCATTGATCTAAAGTCAGACCTTTCACCAGAAATACCTTCGAACGAGACTTTTCCCCTTTGAGAAGAATAACGTGTGACCTTCTAACCCCGAACCAGTGGGCTAAAAAGGTAATACAGCTTTGATTGGCCGCCCCCTCGACCGGAGGGGATTGGACCGTCAACTTCAAATTTTGTCCGTGGAGACCGGACCAGCTTGTTTTCCTGGCTCCTGGCTGAACCCAGAGGTTAAAGAGCATTCCCTCGGGATGGGGTCTCAGAAAGGGAGGGACGTTTGAAAGGGGAGCAGTCGGGGGGTCGTTTTTTTTTTGAAGGCTGCTCACATCCGCAGACCTAATTGAATCAGGCTTTTTATCAGGAATTCCTGCAAAAAGACGATCACCAGCAGAACCAGAATAGGTGAAAAATCAAATCCCCCCCAGGAGACGGGCAAACGGCGCCGGATGGGTCTTAAAACCGGCTCGGTAACGGAAAAAAGGAACCGGACAATGGGGTTGTAGGGATCCGGTCGGACCCAGGAAATAATAGCCTGGGCAATAATGATCCAGGTATAGGCCGTCAACAGAATATCCAGGATTTTTGCAATGGCGATTAAAAAATTTGCAAAGACGAACATTTTTGAAAGGCTCCCGAACAAAAATTTTATCTTATAATTTTTAATAACATACCTTTAAAAGCCTTTCAAGAAGAATAAGTGTCTATTTAAATTAACTTTCTCCATTTTTGCCTACTATCCTGATTTTCTTGAATTTGAAACCGTTTTTTAGTATGGTACCTTTCGTGCGCCCGTAGCTCAGTCGGATAGAGCGTCGGACTTCGAATCCGCAGGCCGCCCGTTCGAGTCGGGCCGGGCGCACCAGATTTAAGAAGCCCTCTGACCT
>JACRBX010000037.1 GCA_016219225.1 Deltaproteobacteria bacterium | reverse complement strand
TTTTTTAACAAAGCTCGGGGATTGAGCTTTTTAAACGAATCGATTATTGCCTGTCCGATGATAGCCCGTTCAAATAGGGAATGCGTTTTAGCCGCCATGATTCTATTTATCCCTTGAGGTCCTTTCAAAAGTCATAATTATACAAAATCAACCCTAATAGGTCAGCCCCGCCTGGGCGGGGCTGACCTATCTAATGGTTACAACACAATCGGCCTTCGGCCGATCCGACTATTGTCAGGCAGGATGCCTGACCTATTTTTACGGAATTTAGACATTTGCAAGAGGCTCCCTAAAAGAGAATTTTTGATCCGGTCATCAAAAAGTGTTCGACGACAGGACCCATGGCCAGGGCCGGAAGAAAGGTCAAGGCCCCGACGATAACGACCGTACCCACCAGGACGAGGGTAAAGGTTAAACCCCAGACGGGGAAGCTTCCCCCGGAAGAAGGAACGAGTTTTTTCCCGGCCAGACTCCCGGACAGAGCCATGATCGGCACCAACATAATAAACCGACCGAAAAGCATGGCCAACCCCAGGGTGGTGTTGTACCAGGAGGTATTACCGCTCAGCCCGGCAAAGGCGCTGCCGTTATTGCCGGAGGCTGAGGAGTAGGCATAGAGTATCTCGCTCAACCCATGGGGACCGCCGTTGTTTAAACCGGCCAGGCCCCACTTACTGACCAGTGCCCAGGCGGAGAAGCCGAGGATGCTGAAGATTAAAATCATCAAGGCCAGAACGCACACTTTGACATCGTAAGGTTCTATTTTTTTACCGAGATACTCGGGTGTGCGGCCGACCATCAAGCCTGTCAGGAATACGGCCAGAATAACGAAGATCAGCATTCCGTACAGCCCGGCACCCACTCCCCCGAAAACGACTTCGCCTAATTGGATGTTGAAAAGGGGGATTAACCCTCCGAGAGGGGTAAAGGAATCATGCATGGCATTGACCGCCCCGCAGGAGGCTGCCGTGGTGATGGAGGCAAAAAGGGTCGAGTTGAAGATCCCGAAACGCACCTCTTTCCCTTCCATGTTTCCACTTGCCGGGTCCAGGCCAAGGGCCTGGAGACGGGGATTGCCGGCCGATTCCGCCCACCAGCAGACCAGGAAGGCACTGAGAAAGAGGATGGTCATGGCGCTCCAGATGGCCCAGCCATGCTTTTGATTTTTGACCATGCGGCCCAGATAATAAGTCAGGCCGCTGGGAATGAGAAAGATGGCCAGCATCTGAAGAAAATTGGATAAAGGGGTCGGGTTCTCATAAGGATGGGCGGCATTGGCGTTGAAAAAACCGCCGCCGTTGATCCCTAACATCTTGATGGCCACCTGGGAGGCCGCCGGCCCCTGGGGCAGGGTCTGCAGCACGACCTTCTGCTCTTCCATCACCGGGTTGCCCTGAGCATCCTTGACCTCCTGACCGCTGACGTCCTTTTTGGGGACCTGGATGGTTATGGGCTCGATAAGCCTGGCCGAATCATAGGCCTTAAAATTCTGGATGATGCCCTGTGAGGCCAGAAAGACGGCCAGTACCAGGCTGATCGGCAGGAGCAGGTAAAGGGTTCCCCGGATTAAATCGACCCAGAAATTTCCGATCGTTTTGGCTGAATGCCGGGCAATGCCGCGTACCAGGGCCGCGGCCGCCGCCAGGCCCACGGCGGCTGAAGCGAAGTTATGAAAAACCAGGCCCACCATCTGTGAAAAATAGGAAAGGGTTGACTCGCCGCCGTAATTCTGCCAATTGGTGTTGGTGGTGAAACTGACCGCCGTATTGAAAGACAGGTCGGCAGGAACCGGTCCGAATCCCTGGGGGTTGAGAGGCAGCAGGTTTTGGAGTCGAAGGAGAAAATAGGTAAACAGCAATCCGACCAGGCTGAACAAAAGCAAAGAAAAGGTATAGCCTTGCCAATTCTGCTCCCTTTTCGGATCCAAACCCAGGCACCGGTACAACACCCCTTCTAAGGGTTTTAGAGCCGGGTCAAGAAAGGTCTTGCCTTCGACATCCATAACCTGAACCAGATAGAGTCCCATGGGTTTGGTCAGTGCCAGAAGCACCAGCATATAGAGGGTGAGTTGAATCCATCCGTACGGGTCCGTCATTTTATTCCTTTCAAAACTTTTCAGGCCGCAGAACGGTTATAAAGAGATAAACGATCAGGATCAACCCGATAATCAATCCGATAATATCCCCCATGGGTCAGAGCCTTTCACAGGCCCGCATGTAGAGAACACACGAGCCAAAAAAAACGATGGTTATTAAAGTATAAATCACATCCATTATGAACGATCCTCCTGCTCCGAAGAATAAACAACCGTCCTAAGAGTAAAAGTAAAGATGCTCCCTTTCCCTTGTTCACTTTCTACGCCGACAGTCCCACCATGGGCCTCGATGATTTCTTTAACAATAGCCAGTCCAAGGCCGGCCCCCGACTCTTTTTCCTGATCAGGAACCCGAAAGAATTGTTCGAAGATCCTGGGCAGGTATTGACCGGGAATCCCCTTTCCCGTATCGGCGACGGAAAAATGGACCTCCGTTTTTTCGGCCTTGGCGGATACAGTAACTGAGCCTCCCGGAGAAGTGTATTTAAGAGCATTGGAAAGAAGATTGCCAAAGACATAATAGATCCTGGTCGGATCGGCCCAAACCTCGGGTAAATCGCCCGGGACCTCGACACTCAAGGTGATCCCCTGGTCGTGGGCCGCCCTCCAAAAAGGTTCCAGGGCTTCCATCTGCAATGAATTGGGGGGAATGGCCCGGAAATCCATCTTGGTCTTGCCGGATTCGATTCGGCTGATATCCAGCAGGTTGTTGAGAATATTGTGCAGCCGGTCGCTGTCTTCCCGGGCTGCCAAAAGAAGATCGACCTGTTTTTCCGTAAGAGATCCTACTTTTTCTTCCAATAGCAAATGGACGGCCATACGAATCGATGTGAGAGGGGTCTTCAGTTGATGGGATACGGTGGATATCATCCCTCTTTTTATTTCGTCTTGTTGCCTGATCTGGGTGACATCCTGAAGGACCATCACCACCCCGGCAGGTTGTCTCTCCCGGTCAAGGATGGGTACGGCCTCGGGCTGAAAATATCGTTCTTCACCTTTGATAAAATGTTGTACGATCTTTTGGCTACTTTTTTTCGGTGTTGTGCGGTCCTGTTTGATGGCTTCTTGATATAAGCCATTTATCCATTCAAAGGGCAAATCCTTAATAGGGATATTGGGCTGCAAACCAAAAAAAATCTTAGCAGCTTCTGTGGCCACTTCCACCTTGCCTTCCAGGTCGATAACCGCTACCGCCTCCGGCAGGCTGTTAAAGGCCTGTTGGGTGGCCTGCTGGATTCGAATGAGATTGGCTTGATCGGAACGGCGAAACTCCCGCAGACTTGTGGCCATGGCATTGAAGGCTTGGGACAGATGTCCGATTTCATCGCCGGAATTGCCTGGGACAACCAGGTCCAGATTTCCCCGCTTGATTTCATCGGTGAATTGAATAAGACGATTAATAGGCCGTAAGACCCATTTCCCGATAAAAAATACAAACCCCACGGCTATCAGCGTTCCCGCCAATAAGAGAATATACATTCCCCTTTTGGCAGCAGCGGCGCTCCGGCGGGCACGATCATTGGCCTGACTCATATTTTTCTGATTCATTTGCAGGATTTCATTGGCCGTAGATCTGATTTGATCGAATAAAGGAAGGAGCTCCCGGAAATAATTCTGCCGCCGGAGGGAAATCGGAAGGCTTGAATCTTCTATTCCTTCAAGTGTGGTTTTGTATTGGTTAAATTGTTTCTGTAGTATTTGGGCCTTTTCTCCTTCACCCGGAAGGGTGATGTTGTTCAATTCAATCCGGAGGGCCTTTTCAAAGGCCTTTTCATTTTTGCGGATCAGTTCATTCCCTTCATCGATATATCCCTGAAGGATAAAAAGGA
The DNA here is from genome assembly GCA_016219225.1 of Deltaproteobacteria bacterium. Taxonomy (NCBI): domain Bacteria; kingdom Pseudomonadati; phylum Myxococcota; class Myxococcia; species Deltaproteobacteria bacterium. The sequence goes on along the minus strand of JACRBX010000037.1, from coordinate 3,883 downwards.
TTCCGCTGTCCATTCGTTCCAGGGCTTCTTTCATGTCCTGGCAGGCGATGACACTTTGGTAATTTTCCCGGAGGATGACGTCGATGGATTCTCCCAGTTTGCTTAAGAGGATAATACTTTGGATACCAATGACCAAAATAATGACCAGCAGCCCACCGAAGCCGAGAGATATTTTTTGGCGAAGACCTAACATGGCTTTCCCTTGAAACTTGAAACTTGTATATTGAAACTTGTAAAGCAAAACCCAGGCCAAGCCGTTTGCAACTGTAACTTATTGTAAGGCATGGATTTTTATTTTCAAGAAGAATTTGCCGTCTTGCAGTTTTCAAGAAAGGGCTCAAAAATTCTTTGAAAATTGCAAGGAGCTTGGCGGTCTTTTCCTGCCGGAATATACCTGGAATGAGGTCTGGATTAACTGCAAAAAGGAGGATCAGATCCCGTATTTCTTGCGACGGCGCCAGAGGGTGGCCTGGTCGATACCCAGGATATCTGCCGCTTCCTGGAGCGATTTGGTGATGGCCAGGATTCTTCGGATGTGTTGTTCTTCTATTTTTTCCAGGGTAATGGGGTCGCCTACGTTGGGGAAGGATTCATGGGGGGTGAGATTTTGAGGGAGACATTCCCAACCGACACGCTCGGTCTGACAAAGGATGGCTATCCGCTCGATGATATTGCTCAACTCCCTGACGTTTCCCGGCCAGGGATATTGTTTGAGTCCCTTTAAGGCTTCTTCGGTAAAGCCGGCAAAGGCCCGGTGATTATTCCGGCCATAGAAAGCCAATAATTTCTCGGCCAGCCCGACCACATCCTCCGGACGCTCGCGCAAGGGGGGGATTTCGATCTGGATGACGTTAAGACGAAAAAAGAGGTCTTCGCGGAACCGTCCTTCCCTTATTGCTTTTTCCAAATCCAGGTTGGTAGCCGTTATCAGACGCACATCGGCCTTTCGGGTGATCGTATCGCCGACCCGTTCATATTCCCTTTCCTGGACGAAGCGCAGCAGCTTGGGCTGCAGGGGCAGGGACAGGTCACCGATCTCGTCAAGAAAGAGGGTGCCGCCTTCGCAGGCGGCCACCCGGCCCGGGTTGTCCCGAACGGCCCCGGTAAAGGCCCCCTTGACATGCCCGAAAAGTTCGCTCTCGAGTAATTCCGCGGAAAAAGAAGGGCAGGAAATGATGCCCAGCGGTTTGGCCGCCCGTTTACTCCAGGAGTGAATGGCCCGGGCCAGAACGGTCTTGCCGGTTCCACTTTCCCCGCGCAGTAAGATGGTGGCCTCGGACGGCGCCGCCTGACGGGCCAGATTGACGGCCCGTTGCATAATCGAACTGGTGCCGGAAAATTCCACCTCTGGATTTGACCTGCCCAGGTCTTCCTGCAAAGCGGCAACCCTTTGTTCCAAGGTTCGCATCCCGCAGACTTTTTGAACGGCCAGTTTTACTTGAGCAGGGGTAAATGGTTTAGGAAGGTAATCCGTGGCTCCCCGCCTCATGGCCTCGACCGCCGTATCAATGGAAGCATAGGCCGTGATGACGATAATCTTAAGCCAGGGCGTTTGCGCCAGTAAGGCCGGAATCAGATCCAAGCCGTTTTCCAGGCCGAGGCGCAGGTCTACAAAGGTCAGTTCAAAAGACCGTCGGGCGGTTTCGGTCAAGGCATCCTGAAAATTGCTGACGGCCACGACCTTGTGTCCTTCGGTCTCCAGGCAAACCGATAAAGTCTTGCGGATGTTGACTTCATCATCCACTATCAGGATATTCAAAGACGGGTGCAAAGGGGAATGGGTCATCTTTTCCTTGGGAAAGATCTTATAGTAACGATTGCCGGAGGCTCTGTATCAATATTATTATGGGTCTGCTAAGGAGTCAAGGGGCAATAATGCTCCCTTCTTTTCCCTTGACCCTTGTTTTGCCCTATCTTATAGTTTAGTTCGAAAATAAAGTTTCAAGTTTCAAGATGCAAGTTTCAAGTATGAATAACCTTGGACCTTGAAGCTATTTTCATGCTTCGTGGTGCCTGCTTCAGGCGGGCGTGAAGGTTTAATAATCAAAAAAACCTTAACGTCAGGAGAAAAGGGAACTTTGGATTGGCGGCCGCACTACTCAAGAAGCGGAACTGATCCAGGAGATCGAGAAGATGGTCGCAAAAATTCCGGGTCTCAAGGCATTGAAAATCGAGATAACACCGAGCACCAGTTTCAGCGAGTAAACCGATCCTTTCCGGCCAAGGCGCCATCAGGCCATGGATGAACATGTGGCATTTTTGTCTTTTTTATTGCCACGGGAACCGAATTTTTGGTCACACCCGATGGTTTCGGAGAGTCAAAAAATATAAGAAACCCGAAAAGGAAGAAAAAATATGGGATCAGACCTGGAGTTGTTGGTTGAAACCGCTAAAGAAGGGGATAAAAAGGCACTGGAAGACCTGATCTTAAAGATCCAGGATAAGATCTATGGGCTGGCCCTGCGGATGCTCTATAATCCATCGGATGCCGAAGACGCCTCCCAGGAAATACTGCTTAAAATTATAACCCATCTGAGCACTTTTAGAGGTGAAAGCGCCTTTACGACCTGGATGTACCGGGTGGCCGTTAACCATTTGCTGACCCTGCGCAAGCGTCGGGCGGAACTTGAGGCGGTGTCTTTTGAAGAATACGAAAAAAGTCTTGAACTGGATTCGGCGGTAGAATGGCAGGAGTCTCATTCCAGCGCCTTACAGAATATTTTTGTGGAGGAGATCAGGATCAGTTGTCTGCAAGGGCTCTTGCTTTGCCTGGATAGGGAACACCGCCTGGCCTTTCTTCTGGCGGATGTTTTCGATGTAAGCAGCGAACAGGGGGCAGCCATCCTTGAGATTACAGCGACGGCCTTTCGTAAACGTCTTTCGAGGGCCCGGGAACGGATACAGGATTTTCTGATGAAAAATTGCGCTTTGACCAATCCGGACAATCCCTGTACCTGCGAACGCTATTTGATTTCTCAGCATTATATGGAAAGGGTTGAGGAAAAGGATTTGGTTTTTGCCAAACATCCTTGCCGTAATAAGCAGGAAAGAGGCGTCTTGAATCGAATCAAAGAAATGGATGAACTGACCCGTATTGCCACCCTGTATAAGCGGTACCCGGACTTTCAAGCCCCATCTACCTTGATCAAAAATATTCGGGAGTTAGTCCATTCGAATCATTATGAATTACTCTGAAATAGCAAAATTGAAAGGAGCGTAACATGGAGAAAATGATTAGGGTTGGGTATTCGGGTCCAGTAGCCCCTTTTTCCACCTGCCCGTGAGGTAATACCCGAGGCTTACAGAGGAGAATCCGAAAAAGCTCAAGGCGATCCCAATCCATATCCCCGTGATGCCGAGGCCGGTCCGGGACAGGCTCCAGGCCAGCGGTATCCTGAACACCCACAACGAAAGGAAAGAGAACATCATGGTGACGAGGGTATGACCCGCTCCATTGATGACTCCGTTTGACACGAAGCCTATAGAGAAGACCACATAACAGGCGCCCACGATCTTCAGGTAATTGATTCCGATTTCCATCACCCTGGCGTCATTCCCAAGACCAAACAGGGTAAGAATGAAGCTCGATAGAAAAAATGCTATGAGGGAGATGAATAGCGTGATCGAGGAGATCAGCAAAAGGCCTCCCTGGAACACTTTTTTTACCCTTTGTGGCTTGCCCGCCCCAAGATTCTGCCCTGTTAACGCCGCTACGGCCATACTTATGGACATGGCGGGCATGATGGCAAACATATCCACCCGGGTTACCGCGCCGAAGGCATTGGTGGCTGCGGCCCCAAAGGTATTGACCAGGGTGGCTATCAGGAGGGAGCCCATGGAGACAATCAACTGTTGAATAATAGAGGGCAGTCCGATTTTGAAG
>JACRBX010000036.1 GCA_016219225.1 Deltaproteobacteria bacterium | reverse complement strand
TAACTATCCGGGCTGCTCTTCCACGATCCTATTCGGGTCCGTTAAGGGCCTGAATAGGACCCTCCTTTGGCTTCCCCTTAGTCCGAAAATAAAACCTGTTGCTGGTTGCTCGTTGCTGGTTACTGGTTAAAAAACGTTCGGTCCGTTAAGAATTAACAATTAAGAATTGATTATTGATTATTAGCCTTAAGCCTTGCCAGGCCCTTTATTTTCATGCTTCGCGGTTGCTCGCCCCGAGCATGGGGTTTAAAAATAAATCCGTTGTCCGGGAAAGGGATTCCCGGTTATAATATTTACATTGAAGTGTTCACCTTACCGAGGCCAGGAGGAAGAAATGCTTCGTTTCACCGGTTGGTTGATGACGATTTGCTTTCTCTGCGGATCTGCCGGATTAATGGAGGCGGCAGCGACCGAGTTCCGAATACCCGGGGTCCTGACAGCCAAAAAGGATAAGGAGAAGCAGGAGAAAGTCCTCAAAGAAAAAGAAGAACAATTGGAAGCCCGGGAAAAGGAGCTGAAAGCCAAGGAAGAAGCATTGGCCAAGGAGGAGGGGGAATTAAAAAATAAGGAAAAAAAACTGAATCAATGGGAAGACAGACTCAAACGGAGAGCCCGCCGTCTCCAACAACAGACCCAACAGGGAGTCGGTGCCGGCACCCAGGCGCCTTCTGGAAACGCCGCAGGATTCGGCCCAAAAACGGCGGTCCCGCCACAACCGAAGCCGGAAAATCCCCTAGCACCCCAAAAGCCTCCGGCCGCAGTTCCCGGCCCGCCGATGAAACAATAAATTATTGGTGATCATCCAGGATCGGTAAAAGATCGAGCGGGTGATTGATTAAAAGGCGGGCGCCGCCGGATCTGAGCTCTTCGGCTGGACGAAACCCCCAAAGTACGCCGATGGGAAACATGCCGGCCGCCACGGCCGTTTTCATATCGATCGGGGTATCGCCCAGGTATAAAAATTGGGCGGGAGACAGCTGCAAATCCCGGGCAATTTCCAGGGCCCCGGCCGGGTCCGGTTTTTTAGGGTGGCCCGGCCGGACTCCCAGTACCCGGTCAAAACGCCAGGCGGAAAGCAGATCCGCAACCATGATTTGCGTGAAAAAGTCCACCTTGTTGGACAGGATGGACATTTTAAGCCGACGGGTGGTGAGGGCGTCTAGCAATTCCGGAATGCCTGGATAGAGCCGGGTTTTAAGACGCCAGCGCCGGGTGTATACTTCTGTCATTTTTTCCAGGGACCGCTCCAGGACTTCAGGCCCTCTCCGGTCCTCCGGCAGGGCCCGCCGGATCATCACCTCCACTCCCTCGCCCACGAAATATTTATAGGCCTTTACCGGATGGGTTGGAAAACCCTGCTCCGCTAAAACTTCGTTCAGGGAGTCGGCCAAATCCTCCAGTGTATCGAGCAGGGTGCCATCGAGATCAAACAGTATTCCTTCAATAGCCATGCCGTGGATCCTTTCTGTCAAAAAATTAACAGTTTATCAACCGGGAGTCAATCGGGATATAAAATTTAGGGTTTTTCAGCCCCGACAAACACGAACAAGCTGACCACTGACCATCCTCAACGAAGACAACTGGACCGCCCTGGAAATACTGGCCGATAAGGAACGGCCCAAGATCCAGTGGTTCATTGACAGCTTCGGAGAGGAGTGCAGGAGATGGTGGGATTGGCCAAGACGGTGATGGAAGAGGTTCATTGGCCGGGGGTGGGGCTATGGCCGATGAAAATAGACCTGGAGCTGCTTTCTTCCCGTAGTCCACATCCCGCCACCTATGAAAAATGGCAATATTTCCACCGAAAAGCAATAACCGTGTCCACGAAAAAGTCTCATTATTTTCTTGACAATCCTGAATAGTTGTTAAATAATCCTACGCTGATTTCATATCTTCCTATGACCTTATTTTAAGTAGATTGAACTTCCCAACTTGACCCCAACCTATTTAGAGCGGGAAATGATGTGGGAGATTCTGAAGTTTCCGATGTGAAGCCTCCATAAGGGTTCAAAATCTTATGGAGACTTTTTTTATACTCTGTAACAAAACAACCAAATATAATATCATCTCGACAAAGCCAAACCCTCCGTAAGATGGGATTTAACTATATGGATATTCTGTTGTACAAAGCGGCAATAACAATTTTTACTTAGATGGTTTGAAATGAATAATAAAAGAATCGTAGCCGTTTTTTTTATTGTCGTTATAGCCCTAAGTATCGGATTTCTGCAGGGAGAAGCTTTCAACTGCATCTCTGCATATTTTGATCATTCAGGAATATTTACAAAATCTGACCCAAGTTACTCACCGGAAAGTTTTGTTTGTGTTCAGCCTCCTCCAACCGGGATCGCAAAAGTTTATTTACCTCTATTATTGAATTTATTGAATACCAATGGGTCCACCAAACTCCCTCAGACTGGACAGACAACCTGGTCTGATTTATATGGGGTGACCATCTCCTG
>JACRBX010000035.1 GCA_016219225.1 Deltaproteobacteria bacterium | reverse complement strand
TGCCGGTCTCCGATAGGGACCGGATAATCGTTATAGGCCTCTCCCCAAAGGGCTTCTTCCATAAACAGGTGTCTGGGAACCTTGCCCATGGCCGCTAATACCCTTAGATCATTGATCCCCCGGGGAATAAGCTGCTCCCTGACCATTTTAGCCCGGGCCTTATTTAAGTCGATCATGACCACCTCATAATGAAATCGAAATAAAAATTTGTGCAAAAATAAATCGGATATGATATATATTCCTGATAAAGAATGAAGTGTCAATCAGATTTTTTTTCGAATACGGACTCCAAGTATGTCAGAGAAAATCAACCTAAAAAGAATCGGGAAAAAATTGGGCTTGATTTTCGTGGGGATGGTCGTCTTTTTATTGATCTCCATGGGAATCAAGGGAGTAGAATTCAAATTCCGGGTTTTTATGGCCCTTTTTGCCGGCTTATCGGCCTGGATGGGAATCATTACTCTGGTCATCTGGCTGTGGAAAGAAACCAGACAAGAGGAGTCAGATTATGAACCCGAGGACAAAGCCCGTTCGAATTCCAGCCAATAAAAACAGCGCGGAAGTCTTGCAGAAATTTATCAGCTTCTTTGAAGGCAAAGGCTGGCTCGACCAGACGCTGCGAATCAAACACCGTGACAAAAGATATCGTATTTATTGCAGTGAAACAGGATTCATGGCTTACCGGATAAACGATTATTGCGGTGTCTCTCCGGGTATCCCCGGATGGCCGGTGTGCTTTGTGACCCCTGACCAAATTATTGAAGATTCAGACATGTCGAAATTCTCATCGACCGAACCAGGCGTCTACGACTGGTTACAGTGTCTCATTGATGAGGAGATAGAACTGATCTAAAAGGTGAATGCTTGTGAATATCATAGTTTCCGGATCTCTGGCTTACGATCGAATCATGGATTTTCCAGGATACTTCTCGGAGCATATCCTCCCGGAGAAAATTCATGTTTTAAATATCTGCTTCCAGGTTAATGGGTTGAAGGAAAAATTCGGCGGGACCGCCGGCAATATCGCCTATTCCTTGTCCCTCATGGGCGAACGGCCTGAGATCTCCGCCACCTTCGGACAGGATTATCATAGATACCTGGACTGGTTGGCCCAAAAGGGGATCTCAACCCGGAACATTAAAATCATAGAAGATGAATTCACGGCCTGTGCTTACATTACTACCGATCAATCCGACAATCAGATTACCGGGTTTAACCCCGGCGCCATGAAACACTCTTCCTCCCTGGATTTCGACCAACTCAATCCCGGGAAGACTTTAATGATCGTCTCTCCCGGCAATCTGGAGGACATGGTGAACTACCCAATGCTTTGTAAGGGTAAAGGGATCGATTATATCTTTGATCCCGGTCAATCCCTTCCCATGCTGGATGCCCAAAACCTGCTCCAGGCCATAGAAGGCTGCCGGATTCTGATCTCCAATGATTATGAATTGGACCTGATCATGAAAAAAACCGGTTTAACGCAAGAAGGATTGGTCAGGCGGGCCGGGGCGGTCATTGTGACCCTAGGTGAACTGGGCTCAAAGGTCTTCACTCCGAACCAGGAAATACCTATTCCGGCTGTTAAACCGAGGCGGATAGAGGACCCGACAGGGGCCGGCGATTCCTACCGGGGCGGACTGATCAGCGGTCTGGTAAAATGCCTGGACATCGAACAATGCGCCCGGATGGGCAGTGTCTGCGCTTCCTTTGCGGTTGAAAGCTACGGCACTCAGGAATACAGCTTCAGCCCCGAAGAATTCAATCAGAGGCTTATGAGCTGCTCCGGATAAGGCGACAGAAGAGTTGCAAAGCTTTTTACTTTCTGTCCTCTCAACAGAAAGTAAAAATTATTCCTTTCCCCCAAAGGGAGTCTCTTATTAAGATCGGTAGATCGGCTCCCGGCCGGGAGCCTCTGCAAAAGCTCGACAAAGTCGACCGGACCGATCGACCTTTCCGTCCTTTGTGGCTTTGCGGTGAAAATAGTTTTTTAAAAAGCAAAACGAATACAATAAATTGAATTTGGGATTCCGGCTGGAGTTTACCCCGATTGATTAGACTTCCTGGGTTTGTTACTGCCTGCCGGACTGTTTTCAACCGGACAGGGCGCCCCTTTTTCAACGACCCTAAGCAGTATCCCGCAGAATACGCCATTTACCGCCAGACAGGCCGCATGTTGGGCTTTTTCATTATCGGCCTGTTCACATCTGAATGAACAGAATTTCATCAATTCTCCCTCCCCGGCATTCGTCATGGTGACGGACGTTTTTTTGTTCATCATATTAAACTAAACCATCATGTCCCACAAGGGGGCACCACAAAGCCAAAAAATTAGGTCCAAGGTTCAGGATTAAGGGTTAAGGGTTTTTACACCTGCAACTTGAAACTTGCAACTTTCGCTTCAACGCTCCCTGCCACCCGGCCCCCGATCCCTGATCCCTGAAGTTATTTTCTTGTTGAACAGTCCCGGCAATTCCCCTTCGAAAGAAAAAGGGGGTAATCCCCCATTTTTAGGTGGACCAACCCCCTTCAATTTTCTGGTCGGGACGACTGGATTTGAACCAGCGGCCCCCTGAACCCCATTCAGGTGCGCTACCAGACTGCGCTACGTCCCGATGGCATTGTTTGTACCATCTTTGAATGAAACTGTCAAGTTTTCCAATATTTTTTTTAGGACGCAGATTTTCTCCGATACCCGCTGATAATTATTCTATTAGCTCTTTAAAAAAATTTTGGCCATCTGCGTTTATCGCCGTCCAAAATACAAATCTCCATACAATCAAGATATATCGTTTTATTTCCCTTGGGCCTTGGGCCGTACACCTTAAACCTGTTCCGAACTCGACGCGCCCTGGCCGCAATAAGGGCAGGCCTGCCAGGAAGGTTGCAGCCTTTGACCGCAATCCCGACACTTCATGATCAACGGCCGGCAACAATGGGGGCAATAGGCAAAAAAATGTTCCACCGGGTTATAACAGGTTGGACAAAAACGGGCCCCCGCTTCATAGGGAATAACCCGCATCATTTCTTCCAGACAGACCTGACCAGCCTTGGCCTTAAGGAGACCGCAGGCCAGCAGGGTTTCCATACCTTCCTGAATGGCCAAATGCCGCAATTCCGTTTCCGGGGCCTTCATCAGGATCGCTTCCCGAAAAGCCGGAGTCACGGTGAGCATTTCGAAAAACCCTTCCCGACCGTTATACCCCTGATTGTTGCAGGCCGGACAACCTGACCCCTTGTAAAAGACATCCTCCTTCGGCAACCGCAAATGATACCGCTCCAGAAACTGGGGGTCGGGCTGATAGGGCATCCGGCAACAGGTGCAATTGCTTCGAATAAGTCTTTGCGATAGAATGCCTAATAAGCAGGAAGACAGGACATAAGGTTCAAATCCCAGGTTATAGAGGCGGGTGAGGGTGGAAACGGCGTCATTGGTATGGAGGGTACTGAAAACCAGATGGCCGGTAAAGGCCGCCCTCAAGGCCATCTGGGCCGTCTCCTCATCCCGGATCTCCCCCACCAGGATGACATCCGGGTCCTGTCTGAGAATGGAACGAAGGGTATTGGCAAAGGTCAGTCCCACCTTTTCAAAAACCTGGACCTGCGTCACCCCCTC
>JACRBX010000034.1 GCA_016219225.1 Deltaproteobacteria bacterium | reverse complement strand
GTGCAGGCCCACGTCCTTGGCGCAGTCTTGAATGCCGTCAATATCGGGAAAGACAGTTATTATTATTACCAGTATTACTACTATTATTACGGTGAGAGCGGAGACCGGAAGAAGAAGAAACATAGCCGTAGGAAGTCGAAGCAAGTTCAAAGCTGAAAAGTAAGCTCAATGCTCAAAGATGAAAGCTCAAAGTGAAAACAGGATAAATGCTGAGAGCGCGTTTTCAGCCTTTATCCTGTTTTTAAGTTCCAAAAATAGGATTTCAGAATCGAGTTGAAGGGTTTTTAATTTCAACGCCTTAATTTGAATTTTTTAAGCATTCAATATGTTCCCGATTCGGCCTCTCTTTAATATGATCTGCTTTGACCTTTGAGCCTTCAGCTATAATTTCTCCCTATTTCCCCTTCTTAAAAACCCTCCTGTATATCGTTTCCACATTCTGTAATGTATGATTCAGGTCAAAGAGCCGGGAGAGCTCTTGAGGGGTGAGCCATTTCCGGATTCGGGGGTCTGATTTCAATAAGTTCTGAAAAGTTTCTTCTCCGGCCCAGACTTTCATGGCATTTTCCTGTACCACGCGGTAAGCCTCTTCCCGGGTAATACCTTTCCGGGTCAAGGCCAGGAGGATACCTTCGGAAAAGGGCAGGCCCCTGGTGATATTCAGGTTTTTCAGCATACGGTCCGGATAAACGATCAGATTTTTGAGCAAACCGGTCAAGCGGCTCAGCATGTAGTCCAAAAGGATCGTGGCATCAGGACCGATGACCCGTTCCACGGAAGAATGGCTTATATCGCGTTCATGCCAAAGGGCTTGATTTTCCAGGGCGGCCATGGCATAACTGCGTACCAGTCTGGCCAAACCGGTAAGATTTTCGGAGGCGATAGGGTTTCTTTTGTGGGGCATGGCCGAAGAGCCCTTCTGTCCTTTGGAAAAGTATTCCTCGGCCTCCAGGACTTCGGTTCGCTGCAGGTGTCTGATTTCTACCGCCATCTTTTCGATGGAACCGGCTATAATGGCCAGGGTAGAGAAATATTCGGCATAGCGGTCCCTTTGAACGATTTGACTGGAAGCAGGGGCCGGTTTGAGTCCGAGATTGCGGCAAACATAGGTCTCAACGGCCGGGGGAATATGGGCAAAGGTCCCGACAGCCCCGGATATTTTGCCCACGGCAATGGTCTCCCGGGCCTGGGTCAAGCGGCGGAGGTTTCGGCCGGCTTCATCGTACCAGATGGCCATTTTTAATCCAAAGGTGATCGGCTCGGCATGGATGCCGTGGGATCGGCCGATCATGACGGTTTTTTTATGGGCCAGGGCCTGGTCTTTTATGACGGCTTGCAGACCCTTCAGGTCCTCTATGAGGATTTCCGAGGCCTCTTTAAGTAAGACGGCGTAAGAAGTATCCAGGACATCGGAAGAGGTCAAGCCCAGATGGATATGACGGCTGGCCGGGCCGACATGTTCGGCCACATTGGTCAGAAAGGCGATGACATCGTGTTTGGTGGTCTGCTCCAGTTCTTCGATCCGCTCCACTGAAAAGCGGGCTTTTTTCTTGATCTGGGAAAGGTCTCTTGAGGGGATGAAGCCCAATTGGGAGAGGGCCTCACAAGCCAGGATTTCCACCTCCAGCCATTTCTGATATTTATTTTCCGGGCTCCAGATTTTGGCCATAACCGGCCGGGTGTAACGTGGGATCATGATGTTCTCCGAATCGTAATAGACAGGGCTCAGGGCTCAGGGCTCAGGGCTCAGGGCTCAAATTTATTATTTAAACTGAAATGAAACTTGCTTGTCAATCAAAAACTGATTATTTTGAATAGTTAATTTGATGATCTCGGAAAAACTCGTTATTCCCGCGCAGGCGGGAATCCAGGCCATGCATTAATCATTAAGATCCCTTACGTTCGTTCGGGATGACAGAAGCTTTTTACGAGATTGTCATACTTACATCTTGCATCTTGAAACTATATTTTCCTATCAAATGAACGAGAAATTTTGGAATGAAGAGGTAGAGCGGCTGAGCCGGCCTGGTGCCGGTATCAAGACCGTGATTCAGGAAATCCAGAGCGGCCGCCTCCCTTTCAGGATCGGCGGCCTCCAGGGTTCGGCGCCGGCCTATTTTCTTTTTCAGAGCTGGACCAGAACCAGGAGGCCGATGCTGATCGTTTGTGCCGATCAGAAAGAGGCCCAAACCCTTTATCAGGATTTATCCTTTTTTGCCCAGCGGGATCCGGACGAAACCGCGTTTTTTTTGCCTGACCCGATCCTTTTTTTCCCGGCCTATGAAAAGCCGGATTTCCGAGAATATTCCCCCCAGTCGGATACCGCGGCCCAACGCCTGGCCTGCCTTTATTCCCTTTTAACCCGACCAGGGCCGGTCCTGTTGATCACCTCGATTCAGGCCCTCGATTCAGCGGTCATCCCCAGGAAGCACCTCTCCAAAGAAGTGGATTATTTGGCCCGGCGAGAAGAAACCTCCAGGGAAGATCTCCTTTTGGGATTAACCCGCTGGGGCTATTTAAGGACACCCCTGGTCGAAGGACCGGGAGATCTCAGTGTCCGCGGCGGAATCATGGACATCTGCCCTCCTTTGTACAGCCGCCCGATCCGGATTGAATTTTTCGGGGATCTGGTGGAATCCATCCGGGAGTTTAATCCAGCCACCCAGCGATCGGTTTTTGATCTGGAGGAATTGGTTCTTCTGCCTATCAGCGAAATTATCTGGGATCCGGAAAGGATGCACCTGGCCGAAGAACGGTTAAACTCGTCCCAATTCAAAGGGACCCTGGCGGAAAATGAGGCCTCCTGGCTCAAACACCGCCTCGCTCAGGGGGTTCCATTTGAAGGGGGTGAGCGGTGGCTGGACTGGTTTTATGAAAACCCGGGCACCCTGAAGGAATATCTGCCTGATGATTTCCTTCTGGTCTGGAAGGACCCCTTGGCCTTGCAGCGGAGTCTGGAGAAGGATCGACCGGATTCCCCAAAAGGATTTTGGGATAATTGGTCGGCGGTGCCGGCTATTATCATAGAAGACCTTCCTGTAGAAACAACGGATCCGGAGAAAGGTCCTCTCTGGTCTTTTTCCGCCCTTGAAAATAAAGAGGTCAGCCGCCTGATCCGGGAACAGCCTTCTTCCAAAGAGGCCCTTAAAAAGTTGGCTTCCTTCCTCTCCGAATGGAAAGAATTAGGACAGGAGGTCTGGCTGGTCGTTTCCCAAGACTCTCAGGCCAGACGGCTCCGGGAAATCCTCTCCTTTTATCAATTAGAGGCTGCATACTTCCCCGGGCAGAAACATCCCTTCGATGGCCAGACCCCGGGGATCCAGATCCTGACCGGAAGGCTTTCTTCCGGATTCCGGATGAAATCTCCTTCACTGATTTTCCTGACTGAGGAGGAGATTTTTGAGCCCAAAAAGGAGGTCAGAAAAAAAGGCCGGAAAGAAGACTTGGAGGCCTATATCACCTCTTTTGACGATTTGAAGACCGGTGATTTTGTGGTCCATAAGGACCATGGCATTGGTCGCTATCGAGGTCTGCAATTTTTTCAATTGAACGGCTGGGAAGGGGAATTCCTTTTTATTGAATATGCCGAAGGCGATAAGCTTTACCTGCCGGTGGATCGTCTCCTGGGAATTCATAAATTTATGGGCCTGGAAGGGCAGGTCCCTGTTTTAGACCGGTTGGGAGGGGCCGGTTGGAAGAAAGCCAAAGACAAGGTAAAAAAGGCTGTAGAAAAAATCGCCCAGGAATTGGTCGAACTCTACGCCCATCGGGCAGTGAGCAAGGGTTTTTCCTTTTCATCCAGAGACCAGATGTTTAAGGAATTTGAGGCGGCTTTCCCTTATGATGAGACCCCGGATCAACAAAGGGTTATAGAAGAGGTGCTGTCCGACATGGAAGCGGAAAAGCCCATGGATCGTCTGGTCTGCGGCGATGTGGGCTACGGGAAGACCGAGGTGGCCCTAAGGGCGGCCTTTCGGGCCGTGTTGGACGGGAAGCAGGTGGCCGTCCTGGTCCCGACCACGGTTTTGGCCGAACAACATTATCAAACTATGGCCCGGCGTTTCGCCGGTTACCCGGTGGAAGTGCGGATCTTGAGCCGGTTCAAAAGCCCAAAGGAACAGAAACAAACCTTAGCCGATCTAACGGCAGGAAAAGCCGATATCGTGATCGGGACCCATCGTTTACTGCAGAAGGATATCCGCTTCAGAGACCTGGGGCTGATTATTATCGATGAGGAACATCGTTTCGGGGTTACCCATAAGGAGCGTCTCAAGACCTTGCGCACCCAGGCGGATTGCCTGACCCTGACCGCTACGCCCATTCCCCGGACCCTGCAATTGTCCCTGACCGGCATCAGGGATTTAAGTACCATTGAAACCCCTCCGGAGGACCGACAATCCATCCGGACCAATGTGATTCGCTTTGATGAAGCCAAAATCGTGGAGGCGGTCCAAAGAGAAATGCAACGGGGGGGGCAGATTTTTTTTGTGCACAACCGGGTCCACAATATCCAGGCCATGGCCCATTTATTAAAGAAGATCCTCCCCGGGGTGCGGATCGGCGTAGCCCACGGACAGTTGCCGGAAAAGGAACTGGAAAAGGTCATGCTTCAGTTTATTCACCGGGAATTGGATTTGTTGGTCTGTACGACTATTATCGAATCGGGCCTGGATATCCCGACGGCCAATACCATTATTATTAATCAAGCCGATCGATTCGGCCTGGCCCAAATGTATCAATTGCGGGGCCGGGTAGGCCGGTCCCGGGAACGGGCCTATGCCTACTTAGTCGTTTCAGGGGAAAGCACTCTGACCAGGGAGGCCCAAAAACGTTTGAAGGTCTTGATGGACTTCAGCGAATTTGGGGCCGGATTCAAAATCGCTCTCCATGACCTTCAGATCCGGGGGGCCGGTCATATGCTGGGTACCAGTCAATCAGGGCATATTTCGGCCGTAGGCTATGAACTTTATCTTCAGATGCTGGAGGAGGCTGTTAACGAGCTGAAAGGCGCCGCCCCGACCGACGATTGGGAGCCCGAGGTCCGGCTCCGGATCCCGGCTTTTATTCCTGAAGGATACGTCCAGGACACCGGGCATCGCTTGTCGTTATATAAACGTCTGGCTACCTTGAAGACCGAGGATGAACTAAGCGAGATGGAAAAAGAGTTAGAAGATCGTTTCGGCCCGATCCCCGAAGAAGTTAAAAATCTATTACAGGTCCTGAGTATCAAACAGAAGATGAAACAGATAGGGGTTGAAAAAATTGAGATCCTTGAAAATGATCTGGTCTTTTCTTTTTTTCCAAAGGGGTCCTGGAAACCGGAAAGGCTGGTGACCCTGGTCCAGCAAGACCCGAAAAATTATCGTTTCAAAGGGGAAGGGAAATTATATTGCTCTCACAGCCGGGAAGAGACCGAACTGGAGGCCATTCGAAGATTGTTGGTGCGCTTTGAGTTGGTGTTAAATTGAGAATGATCAAAGCATAAAGCTCAAAGAAAAAGGCTCAAAGCAAGGCATTAACCTCGATTTCTCATTTTCTTGAAAACCCTGGATTCCCGATAAAGACATTCGGGAATGACGGAAAAAGTGTCTCTATGGTATTAGTCGGTTTTTCCTTTGAGCCTTGAGCATTGAGCTATTTTTTTTCCTTTGATTTTCACCTCCTTGACAAGACCAAAAGGATGATTAGTTTTAAGCGAAAATTACCATGGTTGACAGGAGGGGAGAACGATGGCTATTTGGAAATGGGGGCCTCCACCGGGTTTTGGAAATACCTTTCAGGAGGTGGAAAGACTGCATAACGAAATGAATCGCTTATGGGAGAGGGTATCCGGGGCCAGGACCGCCCCGGATACGAGGCCGGTCTTTCCGCCGGTAATCGTCAGTGAGGATGATGACTATTATTATGTGAGGGCTGAAATGCCCGGAGTCGAGACCAAACAATTGGACCTTTCTGTTGTTAACGATCAACTCATTTTAAGAGGCGAACGCAAAACCGCCCGGGAAGGTGAAAAGATCAATTATCATCGGCGGGAAAGAGAAGAAGGGATATTCAGGCGGGTTATTGCCTTACCCTCCAGGGTGAACAACGAACGGGTAGAGGCGCGGACCAGGAATGGGATTTTGACCATCAAATTGGCTAAGGCCGAGGAGGTAAAGCCCAGACCGGTTGAGATTCAGGTAGAGCCATAAGAGGTGAAGACGATGACTGAAAAAGAGATGCAATTCAGAACCAAGCAGGAACTCAAAGGGGCCGGAGAGCCTACCAAGGCAGGATTGATTTTTATCCCGGCCGTAGATATTTTTGAAAACGAAGAGGAATTGACTGTGGTGGCCGAGATGCCGGGTGTCGATCAAGAGGGATTACAAATTGATTTAAAGGACAACCAGATCTTGATCAGTGGGGAAGTGGCTGAACTCATCGGCTCTCAGGAACGGATCGTGCTCAAAGAGTATGAGACGGGAAGGTATCAACGGCAATTCAGCTTGTCCGATGCCATCGATCAGAATAAAATTGTCGCCCATTTAAAGAATGGGATCTTAAGGGTGATCTTGCCGAAGATTGAAAAGGCCAAACCCCGGAGGATTGAGGTGAAGGTGGAATAATAGAAGCTCAAAGCTCAAAGGGAAAAACCTTGAGGGAAGAGCGCTCTTTACGCTTATTTTTTTATAGGAGCGGGCCGGGGTGCCGTTATGGAAGGTGCCGGGCCCGCATTTTTTTTGGGGGCCTGGCTTTTTAAGTATTGTTTCATCTTCTTGTCGGCTTCGATAATTTCATCGATCTCAGGGCCGGAGATGGTATAAGAATAGCCTTTTTTATTGTCATGGGAGAGCCGGATCTGGAGACTGGCGGTGAGAAGAAGGGTAAAAATAAGAGAGAGACTCCATATCTTCATGATCTAAAGTCCTCCGAGTAAAAAGCTGAAAGCTTAAATCTTTCCCCGGCCATCCTACTCACCTCGGACAAGAGTGCCAACAACCGCCTGGCCGTATCTTCGGAAAGGGTTCCCATTCCGCAGGCCGGGGTGATTAATGCCTGATGGGTTAACCGGTCCCTGTCGATCCCTTTATTGATCAGAGTCTCGAATAAGACGGCTAAATGATCCAACAACCTAGGTGCCGTTTCTTTTCCGGTGTAATCCGCCGTCGGGACCAGACCCCAGGCCACGGCTTTTCCTTTTTCCAGGAAGTTTTTGATCTCTTTGGGGTAGAGTACAAAAGATTCCCCAAAGCCGTAAGCATCCAAATTGATGATGTCCAGATCCAGGGATAAGAGTAAAGCCCAGTCGGTATTCCCGCAACAGTGAAGTCCGATCAAGGCCCTGGTCTGTTCGCGAATGAGATGGATGGTCTCCCCTAAAATTTCCTGAACCTCATTTTTAGACAAAGGGGTAAAGGCCGAACCATATCCTGAAAGAGAAGGCTCATCGATAAAAATGATGGATTTTCGCCCCAAACCTTCAAATTTTTTTACCTGAAAAACAGCCTGACCGGCTAATCCTTTTATTACCGCATCCATCAACTCGGCATCATGGATCAGGAATTGGTCGGAAGATAGTTTGACCCCCAGCCCCAAGGTTACAGGACCAACGATATGTCCTTTGACATAAGCCTCCAATGAATTGAGGAGGGGCAGGGTCTTCAACATCTGGTAAAATCCAGAGGCAAACCCCGGAAGAATGGAGAAAAAGGAAGGGTCCGAGGCCAGAAACTTTTCATAAAAAAAGAGCAGGGCTTCGGATCGGTTACAATCCGGATCGTAATAAAGGTTTTTTTCTTTAAGGTCAGGTTTGAGACAGGGCAAAGGAGGGCTGTACTGGATGAGCATCTCTTCCCGCGGATCCCTTTGAACCAATTGGGGCCAGAAAGGGATCAATGATTCATAGGCTAATATTTCCTTGCAGGCCTGCTCCGGTGAAAGAAAAGGCACACTGCCTATTCCGGTAGCCGTAAAGGGTTTCAGGTTATGCCAGAGGGATTTTTTTGAAGACATGGATGGTTCTCGTTGCTTGTTACTCGTTACTGGTTACGGGTTGTGAGAGCATAGCGCATAGGGCAAAGGGGCATAGAGGTTTGGTTGAATCCTTTTGAGCCTTGAGTAATTTCCCTGCCTCAAATGAAATGCTCCTCAAATCCGCTTCAAGCGGATGCTCCTCAAGCGAAGCGCTCCTTCATCCGGTTTTCCCCTTGAGCTTTCAGCTTTGAGTCTGATACTATTTCACCCTTTCCATATAGGACCCGGTTCGGGTATCCACTCTTATACGGTCTCCCTCTGCAATAAACAGGGGGACCTGGATGACCGCACCGGTTTCCACGGTGGCCGGTTTATTCCCCCCGGTAGCCGTGTCCCCTTTGAAACCGGGATCCGTTTGGGTTACCGTTAATTCCACAAAATTAGGCAGATCCAGTCCCAGGGGTTCCTTATTGTAATAGAGGAGTTTGATGTTGATGTTTTCCTGAAGAAACTGAACCTGTTCTCCTATCTGTTCCCTGGATAAATAGACCTGTTCGTAGGTGGCATTATCCATAAAAACAAAATTATCGCCTTCCCGGTAGAGGTATTGCATTTCCTTCTCTTCCATGTCCGGACGCCCTACTTTTTCACCGGACCGAAAAGTCTGATCGACAACCCTTCCGTTGATCATATTTTTAAGTTTGGTCCGAACGAATGCTCCGCCTTTTCCTGGTTTCACATGTTGGAAATCCACAATCAGAAAAGGCTTTCCATCCAATTCGATTTTAAGACCTTTTTTAAATTCAGCGGTAGAATACATGATATTGCTTAAAAATCCTCCTTATGTTTTTAATTGGGACAACCAGTCATTCAGAGTCGATAAGACTTTAGAATCTGGAAGAACCTCTTTACCCGAATCCTTCTCCCCGATTTCTTCCGGTGGAGAAGGGGGGAATTCCTTTTTTATTATAGGATCTGCTTTGGCCTCCAAATCTTCATTAAAAGATTTTTCAAGGGGTTGAGATGGGACCTTAAGGCCCTGAAGGGCTTCAGGATATTTGGCAAGTACCTGGGAAAGAAGGGTGAACCATTCGGATAGTCCGGCTTGTCCAAATTTCCGGGAAAATTTGGCGATTATTTCTAAAGTCGGGGCGAGTTGGTTCAATTCCCGGGCTACGGCGGATATTTCCCCCCAGGCTTTTTCCTCTTCTTTTAGATCCAGGTAGCCCAAGGCCATTCCAAGCCGTAACCCCAGATCTCCGGGGAAATTGTTCAGACCCAGACGGCAGAGTTCAACCGCCTTGTCGGGTAGTTGGTGAGCTCGGAATAATTGTGCGACATCCAAAATAAAAGGTGGAGAGGATTCAATCTCGATAGAGAGGTTTTTGGATGCCGGGTGTTCTTTGTCAGGGGTGATTAAACTGGATTCCGGTGGCATTTCGGGGCGCCTCCTTTTTTGGGCCTTCATCAATAAAAAAGATGATCTCGTCCGGTCTAACCAGGCCAAACTCCTTCCTGGCGATTTCTTCCAAATAAGCGGGGTCTCGTTGGAGTCGGGTAATCTCCCGGTACATTTCCTCGTTTCTTCGATTCAGATCCTGATTCAAATGGACCAGGGTTTCCCTTTTTTGGGCCAATTGTTTCATTTTCTGGATCTCATGATAGCCATTAAAAATCAAAAATATCAAGCCGAAGCCGAGCAAAATCAGGAGAGACCAAACCCCCCAGCTTTTTGAACGATTAAAAGAGAAGGCCATGGTCGGGATTTTCTCGGAGGCCATTGAAACCCGTTGTATCTTTCAGTCTTTTATTGAAATTTCCGGAAAAAAAATTCATGGCATTCCCGGCCTCTGAGTAATTAATTATCTCATATTACCCGGATATTGCATTAATTGCCACCACTATTTTTTTCATCAACCAAATTTTTTTTCTTGACAACCGTATCGAACGTTTGATATGTACATATCGAACGTTTGATATGTAATTTCCAACGCTCAAAGGGAAAGCGATGAATCCCGCCTTGCGGGAAACGGGAAAGGTTTTTCGAACCATGGGTGATCTTATCGAAGGCAAAGAAAAACTCCTGAAGACGGCCATTGATCTTTTTGCCGCCAAAGGCTTCAGAGGGACTTCTATCCGCGATATCGCTCAGGCCATGGGCATGAGCATCTCTAATATCTATCACTACTTCGGAAGCAAGGAGGGCCTCCTGCTGGCCATCCTGGAAGAATCCTCCCAAAGACTGGTGTATCGGTTAAAAGAGATAACCCAAAAGGATATGGAGCCCCTGGAGCGGTTCGAGTTACTTTTGGAGACCCACATCCGGATCTCCGAGGCCCGCATGAACGAAGCCAAAATATTTTCCCTCGATGAAGAACACCTCTCACCCGAAGGCAATAAAGTCAACCGCCAGATTCAGCGTGAAATACTCAATATTTATCTTGGAGAGCTTAAAACCCTGAAAAAGTCAGGCCACATTCATTCCCGCAATTTAACCGTCCTGGCCTTTAACATTTTCGGCACCATCAATTGGCTCTTGCGCTGGTACAGAACCGACGGGGCCCTGACGCTGGAACAGATCTGCCGGGAGATCATTTCCTTTATTCTCTATGGCGTTATTGGAAATAAGGGCAATAAATCGAGCTGAAGGCTCAAACCTCTAAGAAAATATCCGTTTAGCTTTTTGAAAAAAGGTCGATAACCTCTCCGTCATTCCCGTTTTCACGGGAATGACGTGTGCGAACGTTAGAATTTTCAGGTAAAAGTCTCAAATTTTTCAAAGGGCTAAATTGTTACCAAAGAAAAGGGTCCGAAATCAGATCTAACAACTCCATCAAAATAATAGCCGGAGGAGGGAAGTGTCATGGGTTATACAATAGACATTGATACAGGTGGCACCTTTACGGACGGGTTTTTTGGCCTTGACCACCGATTCGAGTCCGTGAAGGTCCAGACCACCCCGCACGACCTGACGGTTTGTTTTCTGGAATGTATCAAAGCAGGGGCCGGGCGGTTCGGTGTGCCGGTGGAGGATCTCCTTTATGAAACGGATATCATCCGTTTTGCCAATACCATCGGGACCAATACGATCATCCAAAGAGACGGCAGTAAAATAGGCCTTCTGGTCAACGCCGGCAGCGAAGGACTGGCGCTTAATGATGCCGATCAAGGGAAGACCCCGTTAATCTTACCGGATATGGTCCTTGGTCTGGAAGAAAAGACTTCCGCCTCCGGAGAAGTCATCCAGGAACCGGATGAAAAGCAGGCCATGGCCGGGGCCCAAAAACTTATCGATCAAGGGGCCCGCTGTCTGGTAGTGGCTCTGGCCAACTCGGAAATCAATCCCCAAAATGAACGCCGGATACGTCAGACGATCAAAAAAGAATATTCCAGCGACTATCTTGGGTCGGTCCCGGTATTCCTGTCCTCCGATATCTCCGGCCGCTCGGGCCTTCTGGAACGGATAAACGCCTCGGTCCTTAATGCCTATATCCACGCCAAGCTGGTCCGCCTGTTATATAAAGCCGGGGAAGATCTCCGGCGGCATTTGTATAAAAAGAACCTGTTTATCGTCCACAATAATGGTGCCGTAGCCAGGGTGGCCAAGACTCAGGCCATTAATACCTATAACTCCGGGCCCGTGGCCGGACTATTGGGTGCCCGTCTGACCGGCCGGCTCTACGGGGCGGAGGATTTGATCTCGGCCGATATGGGTGGGACCTCCTTTGATGTCGGATACGTGCACCAGGGCCGGGCCAGTTATACTCTCAGGCCGGAGATTGAGGGTTTTGCCGTCAACATCCCCATGCTTTCCATCCGGGCCATCGGAGCCGGCGGTGGTTCCATCGCTTATGTGCGGGATGGAAATCTCCAGGTAGGTCCCCAATCGGCCGGGGCCTTACCCGGACCGGTATCTTTTGATCTGGGGGGAACCGAGCCGACGGTAACCGATGCCGACCTGATCCTTGGCATATTGGACCCTGATTATTTTTTGGGGGGGTCCCTTAAACTCAACCGGTCCAAGGCCCGGACCATGATGGAAGAAAAGCTGGCCAAACCCCTGGGAATAACCGTTGAAGAAGCCGCTCTAACAGTCAAACAAAAAATTGATCAGGCCATGGGTCTGGAAATTAAAAGGCTGAAATCGGAAATATGGCCCAAAGGGCTTCCTCCTCTGGTGGTTTATGGCGGGGCCGGTCCAGCCCATTGTTGCCAGATCGCTCAAATCGCCGGCTTGAAAAAGATTATCCTCACTCCATTTTCAGCGGTTTTTTCGGCTTTTTCCTCATCGAGTATGGACGTGGGGCATCTTTATTCCCGCCGTCTGGACCTGTCCCTTGAGAAAAACCAGGACTTAAACCATCTGGCCCAGGCCGTGGCCTCCATGAAGAAGGAGGCCGAACGGGATATGCGCGGCGAGGGCTTTCCCTGGGACCAGGTCGGCACCGTTTTGGAGTTGCTCTTCCGGGCCTCGGGAAATGGGCAGGAGATCAGGTTGGAAGCCGGGCAAGACTTTTATGAAGACCCGGAGCGGATAAACGCTTTTATCCAACGGGCCAATGAAGCCCTGGCCGCCTCCGGCCAGACCACGGCAAAAGGAATGCGCTTAACCCAGGCCGTTCTCCTGGCCCAGTCGCCGGTGCCCCATCCTCAAATGCCGGAATATCCTCTGAGCCGATTAAAGATAGAGCAGGCCCTCAAAGGAAGGCGCCGGGTCTTTTGGGGGGCTAAGGGAGGGGCCGGGGAAACCCCGATTTACGACCGGGCCCTCCTGGGCCACGGCCATCGGCTCATCGGTCCGGCCATTTGCGAATCCGAGCAGACCACCCTTTTGATCTCCCCGGGATGGGCCATGGGCATCGATCAATACAACAATGCCCTTTTAGAGGAGGTTTCATCATGAAGGTTCGTATTACCGAATATCTGGAAATTGACCTCGACAAGGAACTGTGGACCTGCCAGCGCTGCGGTCAGGCCTTGATCGGGGCCCGGGAAAATTATAAAAAAGGCTGCCTGGTGGCTGAACGGCCGGCCAATGAGGTCCACCAGCCTTTGGTCGAAGACCAGTCCTACAGCTTCTGTCCGGACCCGGAATTCTGCAGGATCATTGAATTCTACTGCCCCCAGTGCGGTGTCATGATCGAAAATGAATATCTGCCCCCCGGACACCCGTTGACTCATGAAATAGAGCTGGATGTCGATAGGTTGAAAATAAAGTTCGGAGTTTAGAGTTCGGAGTTCGGAGAAAGTCATTTTCAGCAATAGAGTCTCAAGGGTTTAAGATAAAAATGATTACCGGCCGGGAGCTTTTCACTAAATTTTTAAAGGGGGAGCCTCTTGAAAGGCCGCCCTTTGTGCCCTTGATCCGGGGACTGACGGCCCGGGTGGAAGGGTTGGCCCAGGAGGCCATTCATTCCGACCCTACCTTATGGGCCAACTGCCTGGCGAAAACGACTGAGCTTTTTGATTTCGACGGTCTAGTGGCCGGATTTGATTTCAGCCTCATGGCTGAGGCCTGCGGTTGCCGAATCAAATGGGAAAACGACCGGCCGAGGATTGCCGCCCTGCCCGAAGCGTTATGCCAGACCCCGGAAGAGAGCGGGAGAATGAAAAATGCCCTGGAAACGGCCGGCCGCGTATTCCAGGTCTGCCGGGCCAGGCGGGCCTGTGTGGCGGCCCTGACCGGACCGGTAACCCTGGCCCATCAGCTCTTTGGCCGCGAAGAAGGGGAAAAGCGCCTGATGGAGGTTAAGCAGTTGGTGGTAAGGGTCACCGAGGCCTTTTGCCGGATTCGGCCGGATGTCCTGGTTTTTATGGAAGGCCGGCCTCTGGCTCTGGCCGAGCCAACTGCCGCCCATCGCCGGCTCTACCAGACCCTTAAAAATATCACTTCCTATTATAACCTCTCCGATGCCCTTTATTTACAGGGCTATCGTCCGCAGGAGGTGGGGTCCTTCGCCTCTTTAAAAATGGATATTTATATCCTCGGCCCATCGCAAGACCAGGGCCTGCCCCCTCTTTCAGCCCTCTGGGATCTCGGGGCCGAGGCCCGGGGAATCGGAATCGGCCTGCCCATGTCGGACATTCCCAAGGCCCGGGAAGTTATTCAACAGGGGGTGGATTGGTATGGGGCCAAAGGCCGAAAGAGTTTTTTCTTTACCAGCTTCGGACCTGTGACTCGTGAAGTCCATTTGGAAACGCTACAACAATTGATCCGGGAGATCAATCAGGTAAGATTGACGGATAGGTAAGATCCTAACCAAAGGTATTTGAAATTTCTCTGTTGCGAATTTTTCGTTACTCGTTACTCGTTTCTCGTTTTGACAAGCAACCAGGAACCAGCAACGAGCAACCATCTGTCCTGGACAGTAAAAAAGTGAGAGATAAATTCGCAGACTTAGAGCGTAAGAATTAAAAGGAGGCACGTTATGGGGTACGGCATTAATATCGATATCGGCGGGACCTTTACTGATTTCTACTGCACCCAGGATCAAGGCCCGTCCCTGATCACCAAGACACCCACCACCCATTATGATCTGTCGGTGGGCTTTATCAGGGGGGTACAGGAATTAGCCCGCCTTCACCACCTGGATTTAAAGGAATTCCTGGACCGGACCGAGGCGGTCCGCTACTGCACTACCCTGGGGACCAATGCCCTGATTGAGCGGACCGGCCCTAAATTGGGCCTGATTACCACCTCGGGGTTCGAAGACACCATTTATTTAGGCCGGGGCCGGAGTTGGGCCGATGGACTATCGACCAAAGAGAATAAAGACCTGGGCCGCATTCAAAAACCTCTTCCCTTGATTACGCCGGATATGGTGGTCGGGGTCCATGAACGGATCGATTCCTTCGGCCAGGTGATCTGTCCCCTTAAGCCAGAGGAAGTTCTGGAAAAACTACAGGTCCTGGTTGACCGGGGGGCCATGGGCTTTGTGGTCTGCCTGCTCTGGTCTTTTGTTAATCCGGCCCATGAACGGGCCATCAAGGAGATCATCGAAGAAGAATATCCGGAAGTGTATTTAGGATCCATGCCGGTGACCCTTTCCTCTGAGGTTTCGCCCAAATCCGGCGAATACACCCGTTTTATTACCGCCATGGTCAACGCTTATATCCATGGGGTCATGGCTGAGGAGCTTAATAAATTAGGCAACGAGCTTCGGGACGGCGGCTACAAAAGGCCTCTGATCCTGGTCCACAATACGGGTGGAATGAAAAAGGCCTCCAGGACCAGAGCCGTTCTGACCCACAACGCCGGTCCGGTGGCCGGGCTCCATGGGGCGGCCACCCTGGGCAGCGTTTACGGTTATAAAGATATCATTTTTACCGATATGGGCGGCACTTCCTTTGATATCGGCGTCATTACCGGTGGCCGTCTGCGCACCTACGATTTTATTCCGGTCATCGACCGCTGGCGTACCAATATCCCGGCCATTGAAGTTAAATCCATCGGGGCCGGCGGGGGTTCCATCGCCTGGATCAATGAATTGATGGGCAAGACCCTCCAGGTCGGCCCCCAGTCGGCCGGATCTATGCCCGGTCCGGCCTGCTATGACCAGGGGGGCAAAGAACCGACGGTCACCGATGCCGATCTGGTCCTGGGCTATCTCAACCCGGATAATTACCTTGGGGGAAAGATGCTTTTGGATTCGGACCTGAGT
>JACRBX010000033.1 GCA_016219225.1 Deltaproteobacteria bacterium | reverse complement strand
CTCACGGATTACGAAATAAGCCATTTGGACGAATGGGATAAAGAGATCGCGCGGGATTCTCAAAATGGCGGCCTCCTGAACCCCATTATAAAGCGTGTCCGTGCGGATATTGCCTCGGGGAGGACCAAGCCGCTTAATGAAGTCATCGACAACTCCTGACTTTTGGAATTCCTACGACACTCTCCCACCTGCGATCAAAACAAGAGCTAAGTTGACCTATCGATTATGGCGGCGAAATCCGCGCCATCCCTCGCTTCAATTCAAGAAAACAGGAAACGTCTGGTCCATCAGCACCCTGTTTGCCTTGCTGGCCTATTGTTGAGATAAAGCTACAAGGAAAGATTGATGGGTATAATATCGCGATCAGTGACAGATTGCGCCTCCACTCGGATTATTTCATTTTTAATGAAACGATATCTTAACAATATGGAAATAGCCTTTTATTATAATGACATAATTATTTCACTATGTTGACCAATCGTTTCATAACGATCTCTAACCAAGCTATCCTTGACTACATTGCTGCCCATCCCGGTGCTCGCCGGGAGGATATCCGCCGCCAAGTCGCCCCCGATACAAGCGAAACGACCGTCTGGCGCTCTCTGAAGCGGCTCGTGGATGAGGGCAAACTGGAAATTTCAGGGAAAGGCCCGGCCACGGGCTATAGCCTCGCGGGCGCTGCCGTGGTCCGCGCCCATTTGCAGACGCCTTACAACCGCGGTAGGCCGTCGAGCTACAAAAAGGAATTCCTGGATCGCTATATTCCGAACAAGGCATTCTACCTCGCCGAGGCTGATCGGCAGCACCTGCGTGAAGCCGGTACGCCTACCGCCGCGCCGCTGCCGGCTGGAACCTATGCACGCTGCATTCTTTAACGGCTCCTGATCGATCGGAAACATTATTGCATCAGACGCTTATCGAGAGAATAGGCTTCAACTTCTATGATACGAACCCCGGTCATTTCCGGATGAGCCGGGTTGATGAGGATGTTTTTTTCGGGAGGCATAATAACCGAAGGCACCCGAAGGATCAGGCTTTCCCTTGATCTGATCCAGGATGCGCCGATTTCGGCAAGTTCGGGAGGCGCCGGGAAGGACCGCCAGTTCCGGGGTAATTCCTTTAGAGTGAGTTCTCTTTTAGATGCCATATCTGGAATCTTTAAAGAGGCCAGACTGAGATCAGGTGGGATAACCGCCCGGTTCAAGTGGACAAATAACTCCAGGGCGGCCAAGGCCCTGTTTTCTGAAGCATAGATAACCTCAACCCCCTTGGGATTCCAGCGCCCGCCGTACCGTCTTGATCCGCTGCCGGAAAGGTCACGAATGAAGGGCGTTTTGGCGATTCGGTAAAGAACCATCAGGAAATAATTCCCTGCTCGATTCTCCCAAGTTCATCGAGTACCAAGTCGATACCGAAGTCGGATACCAGGAGGTCCAGTGGTTTTTGGTCGGCCAGACCCCGGTTCGGTTCCTTTAGCCAGGTTTTGAATTGCTCGACATTTTCAAATATCTCTTCACCCTTCGATACCACCAAGGCGATTCGTAAAATCCGTTCGGAGACCGGTCTGCTGAAAACTCTTTCGGCATTGTATCTCTGGATCGTCCTCAGATTCACGGATAAGAGGGGGGCCATCTCCTGGAGCCCTAAAGACAGATGTTTGGCTAACCGGGATACGGCCCCTTTGGAAATCCCTTTCCCTCCCAGCTTAATCAGATCGAGTGGGGTCCGGAGCGTTTCTTTCAATCCTAATACCTGTTTAACGTGAGAAAGTTCCATCTTTCTCCCTTTCAGGAATATGACATTTGTCTGTAATGATAGCGTCAATTGACGTGTTTGTCAAGAGTGAAGGTGATTAACATATTTAGAATAGTCTTATATACTTTTTCGGCGGTAGCTTAGCGGTAGTTTATATGAAATCACCATGATAATTATTATGATAACTTATAAGTTGAATTTTATCTATAAAAACGGTAAATTTCCTTTAAGAAGCAAAAAGATTTATTTACTTGGTATGGCCTGCTCAGAATATATAAAGGAAAAATGATGGAAATAAAATCCATCCTCAACCTGAATCGTTTCAGGCATATTATCTGGGTCCTTTTAAAGTATGGGTTCGACGATGTCATCCATCGGCTGGATCTGCCCGGATCCTTTATCCTGAAACGGATCAGCCGCGTCAAGGGCGTCCTGACGGTCAACGAACGGATCCGCATGGTCTTTCAGGAACTGGGCCCCACCTTTATTAAATTCGGACAGATCCTGAGTATGCGCCCCGACCTGGTCCCCGGTCTTCTGGTCCTGGAACTTAAAAAATTACAGGATCAGGTCCCGCCGGCCCCGCAACCGGCAGTTCAACTTCTTCTCGAAAAGGCCCTGGGACGACCCATGGATACGGTTTTTTCGGAATTCGACTGGACCCCTCTGGGGTCGGCCTCCTTGGCCCAGGTTCACCGGGCCCGTTTGAAAGAAGAAGATAAAGTGGTGGCCGTTAAGATCCAACGGCCGGATATCCGTCCCTTGATCCGGGCCGACTTGAATATCCTGACGATTATCGCCAACCGTCTGAATGAGCTGCGGACCTATCAGTTATATGACTTCCCCGGTCTGGTTGAAGAACTCCGGTTCAGCCTGACCCGGGAACTGGATTTTACCCGGGAAGCCCGGAATATGACCATTTTCCGGAAAACCCTTTCCTTCCCGGATCTGATGTACATCCCCGAAGTCTTCGGGACCTATACGACCCCCTATGTCCTGACTATGGAGCTGGTGGAAGGGGTCCGGGTGGATCAGTTGGATGGATCCATTGTTTACCGGGAACAATTAGCCCGCAACGGGGCCAGGATTATGCTGGATCAAATGCTCCGCCAGGGTTTTTTTCATGCCGATCCCCATCAGGGAAACCTGCTGATCATGCAGGATGGCCGGTTATGTTTTCTAGATTGGGGGATGACCGGCCGGATCACCCGGGATTTGCGCCATCGCCTGATCGATCTGATTCAGGCCTTGATCCAGAGAGACAGTGATACCCTGCTTCGCCTCATCCCCTATCTCACCGGTGATGTCCCCTCCGACGTCAATCGCAACCGTCTGGAAAGGGACCTGCTGGACCTGATCGATGCCCATTACGGCCTGTCCTTAAAAGAAATCCAGCTCGGTGATTTAGTCCTGTCTTTAATGAACCTGCTTAACGAGCATCGTCTGCGCATCCGTTCGGACTTTGCTCTCCTGAGCCGGGCCATGCTGGCCCTGGAAGGGTTGGGTAAGGAACTGGTCCCGGATTTCAACCTCATCGAGGAGGCCCGTATCCTGATTACCGACCTGGTCAAAGAACGGTGGTCCATCAAAACCCTGTCCCAGGACTTCCGCTCCCAGGGGTTGAACCTCTTCGATCTGGTTCAGGATCTGCCGGCCAGGCTTCAGGCCTTCTTTCGGAAAGTGGATAAGGGGGATTTGACCTTAACCTTTAAACATACCGGCCTTTCGACTTTGAACAATACCCTGGAGCGGATCAGCAACCGGGTCACCTTCGGGATCATTATCGCCGCCCTGATCGTCGGTTCTTCCATGATTATCACTACCGGCGTCAAACCTCTGCTCTTTGGTTTTCCGGCCCTTGGGGTAGTGGGGTATCTGGTCTCCGGGATTTTAGGATTATGGTTGATTGTTAATATACTTCGGAAGAAAAAATTTTAAAGGCTTTGACAATACAATGGATTTCAGACGGCTGGAAGTTTTTGTAAAGGTTTACCTGTTGAAAAGTTTTTCCAGGGCCGGTCAGGTCCTTTATCTGTCCCAACCTACGGTCAGCGAACACATCCGGCTTTTAGAAGAAGACCTGGGATTGACCCTTTTTGATCGTCAGGGCAAAGAAGTGCTGCCGACCCCGGCCGGCCGGCTCCTTTATCAGTATGCCAATCAGTTAATGGCCCTTCGTCAGGATTCCTTGAGGGCCATGAAACAGTTTCGAGACCTGGGAACCGGTGATCTGTTGATCGGCGGCAGCAACATCCCCGGTCAGTATCTCTTGCCAGGCCTTTTGGGGCGCTTTAAAGACCGTTTTCCAAAAATACGGATCAGGTTGTTGATCGGAGACACCCAGAACATTCAGAATAAACTTCTGGAAGGGGCCATCGAATTGGGGTTGGTCGGAGCCCAGGTGGACCACCGCCAGATCTCCTGTCAGATGCTGACCACCGACGAACTCGTTTGCATTGCTTCCCCGCAGCAGGTCAAGGACAGGCAAAAGGCCCTGGATAGCCAGGCGCTTTTGGCCCTCCCTTTTATCCTCCGGGAAAAAGGCTCCGGGACCCGAAAGGCATTGGAACAGGCCTTAAAAAAAATAGGCCTGGACATAAAAGATCTCCAGGTGGTGGCGGAGATGGGGAGTAATGAAGCCATCCGGCAGGCTGTCAAGGCCGGGGTGGGGATTTCCATTATCTCCCGGCGGGCGGTTTTGGAAGATCTGGAACAAGGCCGGCTTCAGGAACTGAAGATAAAAAAATTCCCCCTCATCCGGAATTTTTATCTCATCCATCTAAAGCAAAGGACCCTTTCACCCCTGGCGGAGGCCTTTCGGGAATTTATTCTGAAAGAAGTTTAGTGGAAAATAACGTTGCGTGTTTCGGGTTACGAGTTACGGGTTTAAAACCAACCTTAATTCGACATTCATTATTCGATATTCGATATTTTCATGATTCGTGGTGCCCCACTACAGACGGGCATGAGTGCTTAATTCGAAAATACCTTCAGGATCGGGGATCAGGGTTCAATTGAAGAAGGAAGTTGCAAGCTGCAGGTTCCAAGTATGAAAAACCTTAACCCTCTGTACCTTGGGCTCATTTTTATGCTTTTTGAGGTTTCTCTTTGAGCTTTCAGCATTGAGCTTTTTAGTTTGAATCCTCGTTATGTCAGACGACCTCCGGCAAAGCCGGAGGCTTGAATATTTAAGCCCCTCAAAGGGGCTCACAAACAAAAACCAAAACCCGCGTAGCCGTCACCCCGGCGAAAGCCGGGGTCCAGGGCTTTTCCCAAACCTTTTAGAATCACTGGATT
>JACRBX010000032.1 GCA_016219225.1 Deltaproteobacteria bacterium | reverse complement strand
GGGGTAGTGGACCTCGGAGAGACCATTGAAAGGGCCGTCCGGCGGGAAGTGGAAGAGGAAACCGGTTTGCAGGTGGAAGTGTCGGCCTTTATCGAAGTCTTTGAACGGATACTGCCTGACCCGCAAGGGAAAATTCTTTATCATTATGTGGTCCTGGATTACTTGTGTCGGCTTAACGGCGGGTTGGTCAAGGCCGGCAGCGATGCCGCAGAGGCCGGTTTTTTCCCTCTGGATCATTTGGGACCATTTAACCTGCACCGGGACACGGAAGGAGTTATACGGAAAGCTTATCAAATTTATAAAAAATTTTCTTGACCTGTTAGAGAAAAGGGAAGTAAAAAGAAAATAAGCTTCATCCGGTAATTTTGAGTTTCCGGATGAAAATTAATTAAACCCTGTCAACCGATTTTCAAAAGAGGTTTGTTTTCCCGGTCTGCCTCCGGCGGACCTTTAGCGGATACTCCGCCTCCGGCGGATTCACCAATAAGGATAAAAATATTTTTCCTTGCTTCCAATGACGGCCCCTTTCGGTCTCAAAAGAGATCAGGGGCGGGCACTCGCAGTACATATTCAGGTAACACAAAAGAACAGGTTTCAAAATAAAGTTTCAAGGTGCAAGATGCAAGTGAGAAAAACCTTGTACTTTGAAGCTATTTTCATGCTTCGTTGCGCTCCCCCTACCTTTGCTTTTCCCCTCCGAGGGGAATGTGGGGGGTGGGGACAGGGGTAATTTTCATGCTTCGCCGGTGCTTCGGCAGGGGCAAGCGTGAAACTATCCCCCAATAAAAGATAAAGCAAAAAGGACCGGGGCAAAGTCTATGGAAAAAGAGGGCAAGACCAGGGGCAAATGGTTATTTTTTGGGATCGGGCTGATCGCTTCCTTAAGTTTGGGTTGGGTTGCTTTTCCAAAGATAATTCAGGTTGCGCAAGAACAACCGGTCCGGTTCAGTCACCTGAAGCATGGGGAAGAGGCCACCTTAAAATGCGAAGACTGCCATTTTTTTAAGCCTGACGGCACGTTCGCCGGCATACCGCCTATAACCAAGTGTCTGGAATGCCATGGCGGATTGGAGATAACCGAAGAGGAACAAGATCTTATAAAAAGGGGTCTGGCCTGGCACATTTATTCCAAACAACCCGATCACGTCTTTTTCTCTCACATCGCCCACATTAAGATGGCCAAAATAGAATGCAAGACCTGTCATCAGTCCGTAGGCGGCAAGACCGATAAAAATCCGACCTATCGCTATAAATGGATTTCCGGATATGCCCCGGAAGCCATGACGATGAAAACCTGCGAAACCTGTCATGAAAAAAAGGGGATAAGCAACGCCTGTTTTGTTTGTCATAAGTAAGATAATCCTGTAAATCCTGTCAAAAAAGTTTTTTATAAGGAAACAAGATGGCGATTGATCGAAGGGATTTTTTGAAATTCGCGGTCGGTGGGGCGGTAGGAACCATGCTCACCCCTTTGCCCTGGGTTTCCATGGACGAAGCGGCCAAATGGACCCAGCGCTGGGGCCCGGTCCTTCAAAGAGGGGGGACTTCCTTTCTTAATTCCGTGTGCAGACTCTGCCCCGGGGGGTGCGGGATCCGTATCAGACTGATCGAACAGAAAAGGGCCGTCAAGATCGAAGGTAACCCCAACCATCCGGTCAATCGGGGCGGCCTCTGCCCTTTAGGCCTGGCCGGTCTTCAATATCTGTATTATGAAGAGAACCGTATTAAAACCCCCTTGAAACGGGACGGAGCCAGGGGATTTGGGGACTGGAGACCCATTACCTGGGAAGAGGCCTTATATCAAATAACAGTCAGGTTAAAGGAATTAAGAGAAAAAGACCTCCCCCACACAGTTGCCCTGGTGGATGGCGAAAAACCAGGAAGTCAAAGTCAACTGCTGGCCCGGTTTTTAAAGGCCTACGGCTCTCCTAATTATATCCGTCCCTTCCAGTTAAGCGAGCTGGAAGAAATAGTTACCCAAACCCTACACGGGGTCCGGGCCGGGATAACCCTCGACCTTCCCCGGTCCCGCTATATCTTGAGTTTCGGTGCTGCCTTGCTCGATGGCTGGGGGAATCCCTCCTGGGTGGGTCAGGCTTTTCAGGAATGGCGACAGGAATCCCAGAAGGCAAAGGCCAGACTGGTCCAAATTGAACCCCTGGCTTCGACAACGGCCTCTATGGCTGACGAATGGGTGGCCATAAGGCCGGGAACGGAAGGGATACTGGCCCTCGGGTTGGCCCAGGTGATGATCGAGAAAGGCTGGTTTCACAAAGAACTGGTCCAGGCCAGGACTATCGGACTGGAGGGCTTGAGGGATCTGTTAAATAAGAATTATACCCCTGACCAGACGGCCAAAACAACTGAGATTCCCAAGGAAACCATTGAAAAACTGGCTCAGGACTTCTCCTCGGCCGAACAGCCGGTGGCCCTTTGGGGCAAGGGCAAGGGGGAATTGCCCATCAGTTTGTTTGAGGCTCAGGCCATACATATCCTGAATATCTTAGCCGGTTCGATCAACAGGCCGGGCGGGGTCTATTTGCAGCCCGGATTCCCATACATTTCCTGGCCGAAACTCTCCTTAGATAAAACAGCCGAAAAGGGTCTGGCCCAACCCCGGCTGGACGGGGCTATGTCCCCCAAATACCCCAAGACCGGCAATCTGGCCTGTAATCTCTTTGAAAATGCCGCCCGAAAAACCCCTTATCCGGTTAATCTCCTTTTTCTCAACGAGGTCAATCCGGTTTTTTGTTTGGGAGAAAGGCATTTTCTCCGGGCCTTGGAAAAGATCCCTTTTGTCGTCTGTTTTTCTTCTTTTATGGATGAGACCGCCAATCTGGCCGACCTGATACTGCCGGTTTCCAACTTTCTGGAACGCTGGGATGATAGCTATAACTGCCAGGGAGTGCCTTTTCCGATCTATGGTTTGACCAAACCGGTTTTCCCTCCCCTTTATGACACTAAATCGAGCGGGGAGACCATTCTGGCCCTGGCCAAAAATCTGGGTGAGAAGGTCGAGGAAGCTTTTCCATTTGAAAAAATAGAAGAGGTCTTCAAACAGGCGGCCAGGGGCCTGTTTAATTCCAAGAAGGGCCGCCTGACCGACGGCCCGCTGCCGGAGGCCGGGAAGTATGCTCCGGCCCATTTTGAATCCTTCGATAAATTCTGGGAACAATTAGTGGCCCAGGGCACCTGGTATGACCTGGAAAACAAGTCCGAAGGAGGGAAGGGCAAATGGGATTTTTCCGCCGCCACCCTTCAGGCCCCGGCACCCAGGCCCCAATCTCTAAAAGAATATCCTCTCTGGTTGATCCCCCAGTCCCTGATGCTGCTCCAATCAGGATATCTTCCTAATCCCCCTTTTCTTACCAAATACCTGGGGGAAGAGGTTTTAATAAAGAACACCCTGGTCGTACAAATCCATCCGGAGACGGCCCGATCTCTTTCTTTGTCGGAAGGGAGCCCGGTTGAGATCCAATCGGCCAACGGCCGGATCAAGGCCCTGATCCATCTCTTTGAAGGGGCCAGGCCCGGATGTGTCTTTGTCCCCCTTGGAATGGGACACAAGGCCTTTGACCCCACCCTCAAAGACCGGGGAGCCAATCCTTATCCCATCCTGGATAGCGTGGTGGATCCCCAGACCGGTATGGAAGTGGCTTGGGCCACCCGGGTAAAGATTGTGAAGGTCTGAATGGTTTCACCTGTCCAGATCTTTTGGAAATGATGATTATGAAAGCCAATGCAGGAGTCTGTCACCTATGAAAAAGTCCTCAGGGGGAAAAGAATTGTATGGCATGGTCATTGACCTGGATAAATGCATCGGATGCGGGGCCTGTGCCGTGGCTTGTATGGCTGAAAACAACCTGGCCTTCCGGTATGATGAGACGGATAAACTGAAGTCCGCCACCTGGATGCGGCTCTACCGCCTGAGCAACGGGCAGCCCTATCCCAGGACCCGGGTGGTTTACCTGCCCAGGCCCTGTATGCACTGTCAGCATCATACCCCTTGTGTCTCGGTCTGTCCGGTCACGGCCACGCAAATGGATGAAAAAGGTATTGTCAGCCAGATCTATTCCCGCTGCATCGGCTGCCGGTATTGTATGGCCGCCTGTCCTTATCATGTCCGCTATTTCAATTGGTGGGACCCGGTCTTTCCCAAAGGACTGGAGAATTATTTGAATCCCGATATCTCCGTGGCCATGCGCGGGGTAGTCAGTAAATGTACCTTTTGCAACCATCGCTATCAACGGGCTAAGGATCGGGCCTATATGGAAGACCGGCGGGACCTCAAAGAAAGCGAATACATCACGGCCTGCACCGAGGCCTGCCCGACCAAAGCCATCGCCTTCGGTAACCTTAAGGACCCTCAAAGTCAGGTCGCCAAACTGAAAAAAAGTCCAAAGGCCTTTCGGCTCCTGGAAAAATTAGGGAGCGAGCCCAAGGTTTATTACCTGTCTACCCAGGACTGGGTCCGTCGCCAGGGGGATAATGTCTTAAAAGAAGAAGTGGCCAGAAAGGCTTCATGAAAATAGGTCCAAGATCCAGGGTTTAAGGTTTAAGGTTTTTCAGGCTGAAACTTGCAACTTGCATCGTGCAACTGTATTTTCAAACGAAGCCCTCATACCACGCTTAGGGCGTGGCACAACGAAACATTGAAAATGCGAATATCGAATATCGAATATTGAATATCGAATCATGAATGTCGAAGTAAGGTTGGTTTTAAACCCGAAACCCGCAACGATATTTTCGAACTAAGAGGTAA
This sequence comes from Deltaproteobacteria bacterium, assembly GCA_016219225.1. Lineage (NCBI taxonomy): Bacteria > Pseudomonadati > Myxococcota > Myxococcia > Deltaproteobacteria bacterium. Next base: position 28,134 of record JACRBX010000032.1, on the reverse strand, counting down.
GAAATGGACCAAATCGTGATTTCCAAGGACAGCCCGATCATTCCTGAAGGTTTGCCCCGGTGTTCCCTGCTTAAATTTTCCCTGTGGATTGTCTTCCTGCTCCTGATATTGGGATGGGGGCTGGTGGCCGCTGTGCTGATCCTCTGGAAGGGTTTGAATCAGACCAATATGAATGATTATTTCGGGTTTGCCTTGTGGATCACCTTTGATCTGTCCATCATTGCCCTTGGGGCCGGGGCCTTTTTTACCGGCTTCCTGTTCTATATCTGGCGCAAACAGGAACTCAAGGCCATTATCAATTTTGCGGTTATTATCGGTTTTGTCTGCTATAGCGGGGCTATTCTCATCCTGAACCTGGATATAGGGCAGCCTTTGCGGGCCTGGTACGGGTTCTGGCACCCGAATATCCATTCCATGCTGACCGAGGTGATGTTCTGCATTACCCTCTATCTCGGGGTCCTGATGATCGAATACCTGCCCCTGGTATTGGAAAACCGGAAAATCAACGCCAACCCGGGGGCCCATTATTTCGCCCACAACCTCCATGATCTGATGTTTATCTTTGCCGCTACCGGGACCTTTTTATCCTTTTTCCATCAAGGCTCCCTGGGGGGCATGTTCGGGGTTATGTTTGCCCGGCCTTTTGCCTTCCGGGAAGGGATATTTATCTGGCCCTGGACCTTTTTTCTGTTTATCGCCTCGGCCATCGCCTCCGGCCCGGCCTTTACGGTATTAATCACTTCTCTGGTCCAGAAATGGACCGGCCGGCAATTAGTCCGGCAAGACATACTGGCCCTGATGGGCAAGATCGCCGGCCGGTTACTGATCGTTTATCTTGTTCTGAAATTGGCCGATACGGTTTATTGGGCGGCCTCGATCCTGCCGGCCCGGGGGATGGGCTTTTGGGAACAGTATCGATCGCCTTATGGATTCTGGCTGGTGGTGGCCGAATTAGGGGTTTTCGGTATCCTCCCGGCCCTCATGCTGCTAAACCGGAAAATACGGATGCATCCCGGCTGGTTGACCCTGGCCTGCCTGCTTGCCTGCAGCGGGGTGGTCTTTAACCGCTTTGTCTTTACCGTGGTCTCCCTGGCCCTGCCGGTGATGCCCTTCGACCGCTTTGTGACCTACTGGCCCAGTTGGCAGGAATGGGGATCCTCCTTGTCCATCCTGGCCTACGGCGCCCTGATTATCTCCCTGTCCTATCGTTACCTGCCGGTCTTTCCGCAGGAGAGGGAACTGAATGGATAAGGGATCGACTCCATACTATTTTGTGTTGTGGTTTTTTCTTGACATCCGGCCTTAAAAAGGTCAAAATTTCTCCATGGTTAAGCGGATTCTGTTAATAAGCGGATTTATCTGTCTGATGACCTTGGGGAGTTCCCTAAGGGCCGGAGAAGTGAGGAGTTCAGAACCCTCGATTTTTTTGAATCCGACTTCTTTAAATGTCGGGGAGCTGGTACCCCCCAAATCGGTCATACGAAGCATCGTCGTTAAAAATTTCGGGGATTCCTCCCTCTATATCTCCAAGATTAAATTTACCTGAGGCACCAATCTGGTACGGTGGGATCCGTACATCCCGGCCGGCGGTCAGGGTGAAATAGTGGTGGAACTGGAGCCTAACCGCTTAAATGGAAAATTTGAAAGAATCCTGACCGTCTTGAGCAACGACCCCAAAAACCCGGAAATGCGTATACGTTTTTATGGACATGCCCCTGAGTTTCCTTACACCAGTGCAGGTGATCATATTTGATTGCGACGGAGTGCTCTTTGACTCCCGAAAGTCCAATCAATTTTTCTATAATCAGCTGTTAACGCACTTTGGAAAGCCCCCCCTGACCGAAGCCGCTTTGCATTATGTGCATATGCATACGGTCACGGAATCGGTTGAATTTTTGTTTCGGGATGGTTCTCTCCGAGACCAAGTTGATCTTTATCGACAGAATTTGGATTATACTTCTTTTTTCCGCATGATGGAAATGGAACCGGGACTTCTTGACTTTCTGGCTTTTATCCGTCCCTGGGCCAAGACCGCCATTTCCACCAATCGGACAACCACCATCGGCCCGGTATTGACCCTTTTCTCCTTAGACCCCTGGTTTGATCTGGTGGTCAGTGCCTTGGATGTGGATCGACCGAAACCGGATCCGGAATCGATTTATAAAATCATGTCCTATTTTAAGGTCGGCCCCGAAGAGTGCCTTTTTATCGGGGATTCGGAAGTGGATGCCCAAACCGCCTTGAGTGCCGGGGTGCCTTTAGTAGCTTATAAAAATGAAGAGTTGACCGCCGCCCTCCATGTCGGAGGGTTTTCGGAATTAACCGATGCCTTCAAAAAAAATAACCACCTATTCATACCCGCTCCCCTGGTGTCGGCCGGGGAAAGTTGAGAGGCAACCCATGATCTTTAAGAACCATCGGACCTTAAAAGGAGTTGTTCTGCTCCTCTCTTTTTTCAGTTCTTTGATCTATGCTTTTGGGGTATCCCAGGAAGTACGCCCTATTTCCCAATTGGCGGGGACCATTGCGGCTCCGATGGAAGAGAGAAAGCAAGCCCTGTCGGCCGGCGACAAGATTTTTGTGTCTTTAGACCAGGCCCGCCCGGTTAAAAAAGGGGATCTCCTGGAGATTTTTCAGCCAGCCATTTTGTCCGGGAAAGATAATAAGGATTTTTTATTCACCAAAGTAGGCCAGGTGATTATCCTGGAGATCACCGGGCAAAGTCTATTGCTCTGTGAGATTGTTTCCAGCCAAAGAGAAGTGGTGGTTGGAGACCGGATTTATTTCCCGGAGAATTAACCGAAAAGGAAGAGAAAACCATGCGGGATCAGATGAAGAATTTCCTCTTTTTTGTGGTGGCTTTTTTCGGTTTGTTTGGTTGGGGGGGGACGATGGGAACCGCCTCGGCCCAACAATCCGCAGCCCCGGTTAACCAACCGAATCCGCAAGAGATCAAAACAGCCTTTATCCAGAAACTGACCCAGGCCATTTCTTTCCGAGCCGCCCACCTGATCTTTGATTATCAGAAAAGACCGGTTATCGGGGTCCTTATCGCTGATTTTGATAATCCCTCCGGGGAAGAAATCGTCATCGGAGAGGAGATCGCTACGGCCATACGGGCGGCCCTCGATAAAGAAAAACAATTTCATGTTTACGGGAAAGAGCACCCTGCCAGCCAAAGCCTGAAAACCAGCCTCGCTTCGGATCCTTCATGGCGGGTCACTTCTCAGAGAAATTTCCAGCAGGACCTGGTAAAAAACTTTAAGGCCTTTCCGGTCGATTTGGTTATTACCGGGCAGGTCAGCCCGACTCCTGGGAACCAATTGAAAGTTTCAGTAAACCTGATCCCTTTTTATGAACCCATAAACCTGGTTGAAACGGAAAGCGGTAGAAGCGACATTTCAACAGAGCAGTTTCTCGGCCCGATTCTGTCCCCGCAGGAGATTTCCCGGGCATTAACCGTTATTCGACGTCCCCAGGTGCCGAAAGGGCGTTTGGTTATTGTTTCTCTTTCGGTCAAAGAGAAAGAGAGAAGTCCTGGACCTGACAAAAATTCATCTCCGGTGATTGCCTCCAGAACCCTGTCGGAAGCTGTTCAAGATCCGGGCTTGAAGACAAAATCCAACAGTGACTTTACCTGTTGGCTGGATGATAAGGAACTAACAATCATTACCGATTGGGAGGGGTCGAAGAAAAAGGAATACCACGATATACTGAGCGGGTTTGCTGCCGATACGATCTGGTTTGACAATGGGATAGAAGAAGGCCCTCATTCGATTTTTTTCAGCTTCTCCAAAATTCCGCCTAAAAATCAATATAAGACCCTTTTGAAATCCTTTTCCGTTAAAAAGGGGACTACCAATTATCTTTTCTTTACTATTTTGTCCGAACCATCGGCCGAGCCTGAGGTCCGGGTCCGTTATATTATTGATCCCCAGAATAAATCCCTGCCGTTTTAGAACAAAAAAAGTTGCAAGATGCAAGTTTCAAGCGGGAATGACGAGTGTTTACATAGTCATCAAACCTTGAACCCTGCACCTTGGACCTATTCCTAATTCTCCCCGCTAAATCGTTCGGAAAGGGAGGTTTTAAATATTTTAGGGGTGATAAAAATAAGCAGTTCGGAGTCCTGGGTGGTTTTGTAACGGGTTTTGAAAAGCCAGCCCAAGAGAGGGATATCCGCCAGGCCAGGAACCTTGTTTTCCAGATAAGTTTCCTTTTTAAAAAGGATCCCGCCGATCACGACCGTATCCCCATCATTGACCATCATTTCCGTGTCTGTTTCTTTGGTATTAATAGTCGGATTTCCCAGGGAATCCACTTTGGTAAAATCCGGTTCATTTTTAGAAATTTTCACCTTGATCCGGATTTTTTTAATATTGGAAATATGGGGGGTAACGGAAAGGACCAGAGCGGCATCTTTGTAGGTGGTGGAAAAGGTATTGTTTTGATCTCGTGTCGTCACTGGAATCGATTGCCCCTGTTTGATAGTCGCCTCTTTGTTGTCAAGGGTTAATACCTTGGGGGAAGATATGGTCCTTCCCCTGCCGGCTTGCTCCATAGCTTGAATGCGGGCATCGATATTCAAGTTCGTTGACGCAAAAGTAAAGCCAAGACCGCCAAAAGCGGTAGAGGCAGTGGTAAACGGAAGGTTGACGGCATAATTATTGCCGGTTCCCGTCACCGTTTCCGTACCTCGAATGGTCCCGGCAAAAGGCCCGGAGGCATTGGCGAAGGAATAAGCCCCTCCCCAGCGAATCCCCAAGTCCCTGGTGAAATTGGCATCGGCTTCGACAATACGGGCCTCGATCATGACCTGGGAAATGGGCTGGTCAATCTTTTTTATCAGGTTTTCTATATAATTCAGCTCCCGGTCAAGCCCTCTAGCAATCAGGATATTGGTATGGGGCACACTGATGACATGCACATTAGATCCCAGGATCCTGGTGGTTTCCGTCAGGGTCACCTTTTCGCTACCGGGCTGTTTTTCACTGGCCATCTTCTTTTCTTTTTCGAGCGATCCCTGAATCAGGTCTTCCACCAACTTTACATCCACGTATTTGATCTGGAATTCCCTGGTGTTCCAGAGAACTTTTCCGACTTTTTGGCGACGCTCTTCATTTTTCAAGGATTCCTCTTCCCTTTTCTGGGCCTCCAGGTGCCTTTTGTTTTGATCGTCCAGTATTTTTTTATAATTCTCCGTCGTGATTATCAAAAAAGTTTTTTCACCACGGCTGTCCTTTTTAAGATTATTCGCATCCAGGATGGAATCCAGGGCTTCGTCCCAGGGGACTTCTTTCAGGCTTAAGGTCACCTTTTTTTCCTTGACATCATCCCCGACCACGATATTGACTCCCCCGGTTTCGCCGATTAGACGCAGGACATTGTGGAGATTGGTCATATAAAAATCAAAGGTGACGAGGGGTTTTTTTGAAAGGGATTTTTCCTCCTTGTGACGATATTCCTGGATATTTTTTTCCTTTTTGAATTCCTCGATAGTCATCTCCGGCAGATAATCCCGGTCCTTTTTGGGGGGAAGGGGTTTCGCCATTAAAGGTTCGATTTTGGGAAAGTCTGCAAAAAGGAAATAGCCTTTTTCTTTTTGGGTGGAAATGTGATAGGTCGCAGGTTGGGAAAAGGTGAAAACAATCCGGACCGTCTTTTTGTTGAATTGGGAAAATCTCAATCCTTCAATCAAGGGGTCTTTAATCTTAAAAGAATGGCCCTTCTCCAAAACACAGGGACTCAAGTCGACCACCACCCGGTAGGGTGCGGTGAGGATAAAAGAACGATGGGAAACGGGCAGGCTTGTTTTAAGGATAACCCGCAAGCGATCCGGTAGGACCTGGTCCTCTATCAGCAGTAAGCGCGGTTTCGGGGAGGGGTTTTTGCTTTTAGCCCAGAGAGAAAAACCATTATCTCCGGAACCAAAAAGAAAAAACAACAAGCCTGTAAAAAAGGTAAGGATCAGTCTTCTGTGTCTGTTCATGTCAGCTCTCAATAATAAATGGTGCAGTTTATTGTTTCTCATTGTTGAGGCATCTTTAAAGAAATTTTCCGGACACCTTTTCGGCCTAAGAAATCCTGAAAAGGTTCCTCGATAATGACTTCCTTGTCGGCAATCCGGATTACTTTCCCCCCCTTTTTACCTATTCGGCTTCCTACCTGCACTAAAAATCCCTTTCCGGTCATGTCCTGGACCATGGCCTTTTTAACTCCTGAACCGGAGACTATCCCGACTAACTCAAATTCGTTGATTTCAAATTGTTCCAAGGGTAAGATCTTGGCCTTCCCTTCACCTTTGGCCTCGAGTTGGGTGCTCACGGGTTGAAAGGGGTCCGGTTTTCCGATCGGATTATAAAGGGGGTCGGGTTCCGGTAGTTCGGTTTTTTTCAAAGAAACCACCGGGGCCTGTGGGACCACAGGGGCCTGGGGGGGGGGTGTTTTTCCTGTCCAAGCCTTTTGGGGCATGGGTTGGGGGAGGGGAAGCAATTTCCGGGTCGAACCATCCTCCTGACCCTTTTCATGGCAGCCCCCTAAGGACAAGAACAAAAAGATAAATAGGATCAAACCTTTTTTCATCGGTTATTTTTTCTTTTCAGCCTTCGCTGCCGGTGTCGGGGATGGCGGCGGAAGGGGCAAGACCCGAAAAGTGGTTATCTGACAGCGGGCATTAATGCGGCCGGTCTTTTCCTCAAAGGCCCCTAACTCCAGTTGTTTCACATTAATAATCCGGGGCAGCCGCCGGAGACGGTCAAAAAATATTCCGATCTCATGATAAGTCCCTTTGATATGTATGGTGATCGGGATTTCCGCCACAAATTCTCTGGGGTTTTCCTTTTCCGGTTTAAAAAGAAGAAATTCCAGTCCTTGCTGTTGACCCAGGTTGGAAACGGTTTTAAGCAGGAGAGGGATTTCTTTGGCTTCCGGTAACATATTCAGGATCACTTTATATCGGACATCCATTTCAGCCAGCTCTTGTTTGAAACGGGCAATCTGGCTCCGGGTCCGGATAATTTGGGCTAATTTGATTTTTTCCCGGTCGATCTCTCCCTGGAGGGCTTTTGATTCTTCCCAACGGGGTCTAAGCAGGAAAAATCCCAGAACCGCTCCTAAAAGAACCATCCCCAAAACCGCCAGTAATATTTTTTGGGCCAGGGGGAGCTGGGTCAGACGGTCTGTGATGTCCGGTAAGGGATTCATCGGCCCCTCATTTTTTCTCGACAGTATTCTCACCTGGCGGAGCCGGAGATTTCAGCCGGGCGGTCAGGGTGAATTGTTTTACTTTTAAATCCTTATAATTGGCCTGGGTGGATTGAACCAAATCGACCTGACTCACGAAGGGTGCGTTTTGAAGACGTCTCATGTACTCGGCCAGGGTCTCGTTACTGAAGGACATCCCATCTATCCGGACTTCGGAACCGGTTTCCCGCAAACTGATCAGCCAGAGCTGGTTGACCGGCAGTATGGTTGAAAGAACTTCCATCAGACGAACCGGGCCATGCCGCTCTTTTTCCAGATTTTGAAGCAGATCCAGCCTGGTTTGGGCCGTTTCTTTTTTTTCCTTAAGCTCTTTGATTTCTTTCTGGAGGGTTGCAGCAGCCTGCGTTTGTTTTACTAAAACCCCTTTTTCTTCCTTGAGGGTTTGGACTTCGACCCCTAACTTCCAATATCCCAGAAGGAAGGCTGTTATCAGGAGTCCATAAATCAGAACGATACCCTGAAACAGCCTGAACCGTCCCTTCCCTTTTCGGACCTCATGGGCGGCTAACAAATTAATCCGGATCATCAGGCCCCCTTTTGTCGTAAGGCTAAGCCGAAGGCAATAGCCATTTGAGGTCCAAGACTTTGGATATACTTGGGGTCGAAAAGATCAGGATCTGTCTGGACCAGGGAAAAGGGATTAAATAATTCAACCGGGAGCTGGAGCCCTTTCGATAAAAATTGAGGAAGACCGGGTAACAACGAAGAGCCGCCTGACAAGACGATTTTCGTCGGTTTGGTTTCCGGGTCCGATGCGGTTAAAACATCAAGGATCTTTTTAATCTCATCCATCCAGGTTTGGACAACCGATAAGAAGGAAGGACCGATTTGATCCAGTTGGTCCGGGGAACGGTCCCACATCAGTTTAACCTTTTCGGCCTCCTCAAAAGAAAGACCTAATTGGGATTGTATTTGTTCCGTGAGTTGCCGGCCTCCTAAAAAGATGTCCCGGGTAAAAACCGGGCCGTCCTGGCTTAAGATGTGAACGGTGATTTGGCTGGCCCCTAGATTAATCAAGGCCACCGGGCTGCCACTTAAAGGATATTTCATTTCGTAGGCATTGGCTAAGGCCAAGGCCGCTACGTCGGCAATACAGGCTTCAAGTCCCGCCAGGTTAAAGACTTCCAGGAAGGCATTCAGGGTTTCTTTTTTGACGGCAACCAAAAGGACGGACAGGGAATCAGGGTCTTCCTTAAGGGGACCCAGGATTTGAAAATCCAGGTTAACTTCTTTAATATCAAAAGGAATATGCTGTTGGGCTTCATATTGTATTGATTGGGACAACTCTTTTTCGGTCATAGACGGCAGGTTGATTTTTTTTATAATAACCGAATAGCCTGAAATGGCAAAAACGATCTCTTTAGAAGGTATTTGCAGGTGGGTAAATAAAGATTGTAAAGACTTGGCGATTAATTGAGGTTCCTTGATAGCTCCGTTGACTATCGAGGAGGGGGGTAGATTGGCCAGACCGAAATTGTTTAGAAAAATCCCTTTCTGACGTTGGATCAGATGACAGACCTTAATGGCTTGAGAGCCGATATCTACTCCAATATATTTATCTTTTTTGGCTCCGGAAAACCACATCATATCTTCTTATTTTGGGATCATGGTATATAACTTATTGTATTTATTTAAATAATAATCATGCCTGCGGCCTCTTGACTCTATCGACAATCCCCTTTTTACTTTCACTATCCCTAATTTTATCGATTCTGTCAAGAAATTTATTGGGTTTTTCCATGTTAGGACAAATGGTTAGGCCGGTTTATCCTCTGGGGGCTGAGCCGGGGGGAGGAAAACCGACAGTGTTGACCAAAGGGAATACTAACCAAAAGTATTTGAGATTTAAGAATTCAGGAGCCAGAATTAAGAATGAGTATCAATCATTAAAGGATTTAGGGTTTATTCTGGATTGTGAAGAAGAAGGGAGGGAGGGTAAAAATCTTGGCCGTGCATCCTTTCTCGAATCCACGCCAGCGAAGTCCTTTGTCCAAAGACCAGCATTAGAGATAGATACGACACAAACCGCATTATTTACCGCTGCTTCCTTCCGGACCTGACGGGGTTCATAACCGTTTGTTGCGTACCGTCCAATGTGGACTTTAGAAAAGGGTTCTTTGCTGTCGTTACAATCCTCAAAAGGAAATTCAGCCCCGCATGAGCGGATTTCGGGTACAGGGCACCGCCAACTCCCCGCTTAGCACGGCCAAGAAAGTATCAGGCATCAACCCGTTCTTTTAATTCTTTTCCGACCTTAAAAAAAGGGAGTCTTTTTTCGGAGACATTGATTATGGAACCGGTTTTCGGGTTTCTTCCTTTATATCCTTGATAATTTTTGACCTTAAAACTCCCAAAACCGCGGATTTCAACCCTCTCCCCCTCGGCCAGGGCCTCCTCAATGCTTTCAAAAAAGTGGGTTACCACTAATTCAGCATTTTTGATGGTCAGGTCCTGGTCTTTGGCTAAGGCTTCAATCAACTGGGACTTGTTCATCTTTAGATTCCCTTTCTTTAATAGTAAGGATTAAATTAATTATATTCGAGTATTATACCTCTTTTTCCTGAAAAGGCAAGACTTTTTCATTGATTTTTATTAAGGGGTGATATAAAAACCGAGACTTAAGCGAAGAAAAAACCTGTTTTTGAGATGCATTCTCAGATTGGCCATGGCTAAAGCAACTCATATCATCATCACCATTGACGGCCCGGCCGGGGCGGGAATAAGCACCGTTACCAGACTGTTGGCCGATCAACTGGGGCTGGAGTGTCTCGATACCGGGGCTATGTACCGGGTTGTGGCCTGGTTCCTCAGGGAGCACAAAAAAGAAGCCTTGTCCGGAGAAGCCTTGCTTCTTTTATTGCAGGAGCTGGATTTTATCATTGAAGGAAATGGTCCGGCCCAGAAGGTCTGGGTTCAAGGCCGGGATATCAGCCAGGAAATTCGAACTCCGGAAATCAGTCAATTGGCTTCAGCGGTTTCCATGAAACCCGAGGTACGTTCCATTTTGGCAGAGAAGCAGAAGGCCTATGGGGAAAAGGGAGGTCTGATCGCCGAAGGGAGAGACATGGGGACGATTATATTCCCTCAGGCGGATTATAAATTTTTTTTGGATGCTTCTCTTGAGATCAGGGCTCAAAGAAGATATGAAGAGCTTTCCCAAAGAGGGCAATCCGTATCCCTGGAGGAAGTGAAACGGGAGATGGAGGCCCGGGACCGTCAGGATCAAGAAAGGGCCTTGGCCCCCCTTTTCCCCGCCCAGGATGCCCGACGGATCGATACTTCTCATTTATCTTCCGAAGAGGTGGTTAAAACAATTCTTTCCCATATTTTATTAAGAAAAAATGCCGATCCCCAACGGGCTTGAATCAGGGGATAAAGGGGGCTTCAAATAAACTTGATTTTAATGAATATTTTTGATATTTATTATCGATTAGGCATAATCAATTAGCGAAAATAAAGTGACAAGATGCAAGTTTCAAGTTATGAAAACCTTGGATGTTGAATCTATTTTCATGATTCGTAGCGCCCAATGGGGCCTGCGGGTTTAAGAAGGGAAACGCCTTAGAAGAAAAAAAAGGAATTTTAGGGGGAAAAAAGGTTAATGGAAAAAAGGACAGAGGAAATGGGCAACCAAGAAAACGAAACCAAAGCCAAAGAGATGACCACTGTGCAGGAAAGATCCCAGGGAAGCCAGGGGGAAGAAGAGTTTAAGGAACTGTATGAAGAAAGCCTTAAGACTTTTCAAGAAGGGGAAGTGGTAAAAGGAAGGATTGTCAGTATCGACAAGGAATTTGTGATGATCGATATCGGTTATAAATCAGAAGGCCGTATTCCCATTCATGAATTCATGACCCCTTCAGGGGAGATAACCGCACAGATCGGCGAAGGGGTGGACGTTCTGATTGAAAAACGGGACGATGAAGAAGGGGATATCCTCCTTTCTAAAGAAAGGGCCGCCAAAATCCTGGTCTGGGATGAAATAAGCCGAATTTATCGGGATGATGGAGTGGTCGAAGGCAAGATCATCGGAAAAGTCAAAGGCGGACTTACGGTGGACATCGGCATCCCGGCCTTTCTTCCAGGCTCTCAAATCGATTTACAACCCGTTCGAGAAATGGATAGTCTTTTAGGGGCCTCTTTCCCGTTCAAGATACTCAAGTACAATAAAAAAAGGAATAACGTAGTCCTTTCACGCCGGGCTCTCCTGGAAAAGGAAAGGGAACAACAAAGAAATACCATTCTGAACACGATCGAAACCGGCCAGGTCATGGAAGGTGTGGTGAAAAATATTACCGATTATGGGATTTTTATCGATCTGGGGGGAATTGACGGCCTGTTGCATGTCACCGACATGAGCTGGGGCCGGGCCAGTCATCCCTCCGAACTTTGCAAGGTTGGAGATATCCTCCGTGTTAAGGTCCTGAATTTTGACCGGGACCGTCATCGGGTTTCCTTAGGGTTGAAGCAACTCTATCCCGATCCCTGGACCACGGTGACGGAACGGTACCCTATCGGCCGAAGGATACAAGGGAAAATCGTCAACTTAACCGACTATGGGGCCTTTGTGGAATTGGAAAATGGGGTCGAAGGTTTGATTCATGTTTCCGAAATGTCCTGGACCCAAAAGGTCAAACATCCCTCTAAAATCGTTTCCGTGGGGGACATGATCGAGGCCTTGGTCCTGTCGGTGGATTCCGATAAAAAAAGGATTTCTTTGGGGATGAAACAGGTCGAACCCAATCCCTGGGATGTGATTGCTGAAAAATACCCGGTAGGCACAGTGATTGAAGGAAAGATAAAAAACATCACCGATTTCGGTCTCTTTATTGGTATTGACGAAGGGATCGACGGCTTGGTGCATATTTCCGATATGTCCTGGACCAAGCGGGTGAAGCATCCTTCGGAATTGTACAAAAAAGGGCAGGAGGTGCAGGCCAAGGTCTTGCACATCGATAAGGAACAAGAACGGTTTTCATTAGGGATCAAGCAGTTGGAGCCCGACCCGTGGGAGGAAATTCCCAAGAAATATCCTACCGGGGCTATGGTCAACGGCGTCATCACCAATGTCACCGATTTTGGAATATTTGTCGAGATTGAAGAAGGGGTAGAAGGATTGGTCCATGTATCAGAGGCCAGTAAGGAAAAGATCAAAACGCCCGTCGGCCTTTTTAAGGTGGGGGATACGATCACGGCCAAGGTCATCAATGTTGCCAAGAAAGAAAGAAGAATAGGGCTTTCCATCCGCCGGGCCAAGAAAGATGAAGAGCAGACTTTGATCAAAGAATACATGGGCGGTTCCAAAGAAGCCAGTTCCAATCTGGGCGATTTACTTAGAGAGGAAATGGAAAACAAAAACAAATTCGCCCTGGATTCTTCCGAATCCTGATTTTATAAACTGGTCTTGATATTCTGGTGAGGCTAAAAATCCAGAATTTAAAATCTCGTATCAGTTTAACTTTTTGAAAACACACCGATAACTTCTCGGTCATTCCCGTGAAAAAGGGAATCCAGGTGTTATGCTGAGCTGAAAAGAACCTGGATTCCCGTTTTCACGGGAATGACCTATGAGAAAGTCAGAATTTTCAGGTGAAAGTCACAAATTTTCAACGGGCTAAATTGTTACCAAATTTCTTTTTGGCTAAGTATTTGGCTCCGAACTCTTCACTCATAACTTCTTATTATTAAGGTTAGGGCCTTGTCAGAAAGAAAACACCCCATTCTTTTCGGTATCCTGATTTCCGGTTTGGTGATTGTGGGGTTGGGTCTTTTGTTCGGGGGGGTATCTTTTCTCCTTGATGAGGATTCCAGCCTACGCTTTGGAAATCGGATCGGGGTGGTCTCCATAAAAGGAATCATTTCCGATTCCAAGCCGGTGGTGGAGTTAATAAAAAAATATCGTAAAGACGACCGGGTCAAGGCGATCCTTCTCCGTATCGATTCCCCAGGAGGGGGTACCGCCGCGTCCCAGGAGATTTATCGAGAAATCCAGAGGACCGTTTCCAAGAAAAAAGTGGTGGCCTCCATGGGAAATGTGGCGGCTTCCGGAGGATATTATGTCGCCCTGGCAGCCAATAAAATTGTGGCCAATCCGGCAACCTTGACCGGAAGCATCGGGGTAATCCTGGATCTGCCCAATTTTAAAGAACTCCTTAAAAAAATCGGGGTAAGCCGGGAAACGGTTAAAAGCGGTCCTTATAAAGACATCGGTTCACCGGTACGGGAGATGACGCCGGAAGAGCGGCGTCTTTTGGAAGAGGTTATTAACAATGTCTATCAACAATTTGTCGAGGTTGTCGTTAAAGGGCGAAAGTTGAGCCGGGAACAGGTGGAGAAGATTGCCGATGGGCGTATCTTCACCGGAGAACAGGCCAAGGCCCTGGGGTTGATCGATGAATTGGGAAGTTTCGAAGACGCCATAGACCTGACTAAAAAGATGGTCGGCCTTTCCGGCGAAGTCAAATTGATTTATCCGGAAAAGAAAAGGCTCTCTGTGTGGGATCTTATTTTCAGTAAAATGATCGGGGAGATCATCCAGTCCCTTCAAACCGATTGGCCGGCCCAACTCAACCTGATCCCGCCTATTTTTTATAAGAATTGACGGAATTCTCCTAACCCTTCCCTTATCACCTCGACCTCATCATCAATCAGAGAAATGATTGTTGACGGCTGGCTGGCCAGGATGCCCCCGTCGATGGTCAGATCGATTTGGGCACCGAAGGTTTCTTCGATCAAAGAAGGATCGGAAAAGACTTCTCCGCCGGAGAGTCCGACGCTGGTGCTGATGATCGGATTTCCCAGGGTCTTGACCAGAGACAGGCAGATATTGTTATTGGGCACCCGGATGCCCACGGTCTTTCTTTTGGTCACCATGATCTTGGGAACCAGTTTGGTACCCGGGAGGATAAAGGTGTAGGGCCCCGGCAGACAACGTTTCATGATTTTATAGGCCTGATTGGTGACCTGGGCGTATAAACTGATGTTTTTTAAATCCGAGCAGATAAAACTGAAAGGTTTTTGGAGGTCTCTCTTTTTGATCTGGTAGATACGTTGGATCGCTTTTTTGTTGTACATATCACACCCGAACCCGTAGATCGTATCGGTCGGGTAGGCGATGACTCCTCCGTCCTTTAAGAGGTCGACGGCCTTATCAATCAGTCGCTTCTGGGGATTGGAAGAGTTGATCCGGAAAACCATAAAAGCTCCTTTAATACGAAAATAGAAAAATTCAGGCTATAGGCACGAGGCTATAGGCTATAGGCGAATAAAGCCCATAAACCCATTTAATTTTGCCCATAGCCCATCGCCTAAAAAATTTTCATGCTTCGTGGTGACCCAATGAGTCATGAGGGTTTAGTTCGAAAATAGATTCCAATTTCGGATTTCGGAATTTAAAAGAAACTCTCCTTCAACATTCATGATTCGATATTCGATATTCGATATTCGCTTTTTCATGCTTCGTGATGCCCCCAAGGGGCATGAGGGCTTATTCTGAATATCAGGGTTTCTATCCCTGACAATAAAGTTCACAATTTGGTTCGAGTGGTCACCAATAAAAAGTCGGTTCATTATATCTTGAAGAAAAAAACCTTGTCAAACGATCTCTTTACTTTTATACAGAAAATAACACTTCATGAAAAAAGGTTCAAGGTTCAAGGTTCAAGGTTTTTCACCCTCGAAGCTTGCATCTTGAAACTTTATTTTCGTATTAAAGGATTGTGACACTTTTGGCTATTCATCCCCTATTGTTTTATCTGGCCCTGGCGCTCCTCGGATTGGTTCTCGGTAGTTTTTACAATGTCTGCATCTATCGTCTGCCCCTGGATGAATCCATTGTCTGGCCCGGTTCCCGATGCCCTCATTGTCGACATCCCCTTTCGGTTCTGGATAACCTGCCCTTGGTAAGCTTTTTGCTATTAAAAGGATCATGTCGCTATTGTCATGGTCCGATTTCCTATCAATATCCTGTGGTCGAAGGCCTGAATGGTTTGGCAACGGTCCTGATTGGCTGGAAGTTCGGCCTTTCCTGGGCCTTTTTTCAAGCCCTGCTTTTTTTCGGGGCCCTCTTGGTCATTTCAGTGATCGACTTGACGCATCAGATCATCCCCGATGTTATTACCCTCCCCGGTATAGTCGTTGGCTGGGCGCTTTCCTGGCTGATTGGGGTCCCCGGCGGGTGGTCCTCTCTGATCGGCCTGCTCTTAGGCGGTGGTTTGTTCTGGCTCTTGGCCTTGGGGTACGAGCGTTTGGCCCGAAAAGAAGGACTGGGGGGAGGGGATATCAAATTATTGGCCATGATCGGTGCCTTCCTGGGTTGGCCCGGGGTTTTGGTTACCCTTTTGTTGGGTTCCCTGGCCGGTACTGTGGTGGGCCTTGGGCTGATCCTGATCTGGAAAAAAGACCGCACCTACCCCATCCCTTTCGGCCCCTTTCTTTCCCTGGGGGCTGTGATTCACCTATTCTTCGGCCCAACCCTTTTGATTTGGTATCTCGGTTAAGGGTCTTCTTTTTCTGTTCGTTTAATAAAATCCTTTCATTTAATTCATTTACCCCAGAGACACAGAGGACACAGAGAATTTATCTTTTTCTTTGGCGGGAAAAACCGCCAAAGAAAAACCAACCTATCGCTTTGCGAACAAGAGGTTCGCCTCTGGGTTCTCTGAGCCTCTGCTGGGAAAAATAAATATTCCAAGAAAGGAGGTAACCAACGATGCAACGAAGAGATAATCAAGCCGGTTTTTCTTTATTGGAGATGATTATTACCCTGTCCCTGATCAGCTTGCTTGGTTCAATCGGTTGTTATGGATTTAACCAATTGATCCCTAAATATCGTTTGGAAGGGGCGGTGCAAAATGTGATCTCTGACTTTCAGTTGGCCCGAATGAAAGCTATTGGGCAAAATTGTTTTTACCGCATTCAGATGGACCCCGAACAGGATCATTATTTTTTAGAACGGGAATCTTTCTCCGGGACTTCCCGTTGGCCGGGGGTCCAGGAAGGGACGCTGCGGAAGTTCAATAGGGTAGGGAATCCTTATTACTATCCAGGAGTGGATTTAGCAAGCAGCACTAATCATCCGGTTTTTTCCCCCCGGGGGTCTGTGGTGGGGACTACCATCGTCTTGAAAAATTCTGCGGGTCAAAAAAGAATCACCTTGTCATCTCAGGGCAGGGCTAAAGTCCAAGAAGGCTGAAATGAAAAATAAAAAAAATCGCAGGGGATTTACACTGGTGGAGGTTCTGGTCGCATTGACCCTTTTAGGAGTGGCTCTGGGTACGGTTTGCCAGATTTTTTTGTCCCAGGCCGATGCCTATAAAACACAAGCCCGGATCACCCAGAGACAACAAAGATTGCGGGCCGCTTTGGAAATAATCGCCCGTGATTTCAGAAGCGCCGGGTATCCGGCTTTGGATCCGTCCTTCTTGGCCGGTCTGACCGCCTGGATTCCCGATTCCTTTATCCCCAAGGTCCCCCAGACCGTCTCCCTGAGCGGGGTTGCCACCTTAACTCCGGGGGGAAATAACCCGGATAGCCTTTCTCTGTTGATCGTCCTCTCAGGCGATACCAATCCCACTACCCTTTCCCAGGGGGTCCTGGCCGGTGATACCTTCCTTCCACTGGGTTTAAACAGCTCGGAAACCAATGCCCAGTACAACCGTTCCGATCTGGTTTATATCGGCAAACCGCCTGAATTGGCCCAAATCGATAAGATATCAGGATCAACCCTGCTTATCGATACCGATCCTTTCCAACCGGGCAACCAGGGACTGAAAAAGGCCTATCCGGCCGGAACGGAGGTCGGTGAGATCAGTCTGGTCAGTTATGCGGTCTTTAATGATCACAATGATCCGGGCGGAAAATATCACGACCTGGGTGTCCCTGTTTTGAAAAGAAAGATCAATGCCGGCGGTTTTGAACCCCTGGCGGAGGATATAACCGACTTAAGAGTGAGCCCGATAAAACCCGAATTATTTCACCTTCAGGTTTCCGTCGGGATCGGGATTTCTCCAACGGCTTCCCAAGCTGCCAAGAAAAATAGTTTGACCTTGAGCACCTATATTATGAAACGGAATTGAACGGGAAAGGCAAGAAACCCTTCGGATGAAACGAAAAGGAGTGTCATGTCTTCATTAAAAAAACAAGAGGGGGCGGCCTTAATAGGAGTCATGATGGGTTTGTTGATTCTGACCCTTTTGGGCACCACGGCCTTTCTTAACAGCACCACCGAACTCAAGATCAGTTCCCAGTATAATCAAAGTCTCCAGGCCTTATATGCGGCTGAAGCGGGATTGCAACAGCTTTTGTCGGTTTATCGTCAAAATCCCCTTTATTTTTTTCAGGGGAAAACAGCCCAGGAAATGAACTTGCCTGCGGCTGAACCACAGGGTCCGAACGGGCCGGGGACCAAATTTTGGATTGTAAACTTGCGATACGATCCCCAGGTGACACCGACCTATGCGGAAGTCATTATGATGGGAAAAGAGACCAACCAGAATTCTATGGCCCGGGTTCGGGCCACTATTTATGGTACCCAATCAGGGGGAGCCTCGGGAGTGCCTTCCATTTTTCAGACCGGCATGGTGACAGCCGGAACACTCCAACTTAAAAACACCCTGGAAATTTTTGGGAACCTCCATGCCAACCGGGGATATGCCATCGATCCCCCTTCAATCATTGAAGATCTCAAGAAAAGACAATTTTCTGTTACCCAGTCCCTGGACCCGACCCGTTCGGATTATCTTTCTTCCCCGAATATTCCGCCGATCTCGGAAAAGGAATTTCAAGCCTATCGGAGCATAGCCCAACAGGAGGGAAATCAGATTCTCCTGGGTCATCAGAACCTGACCCTGAATGGTGATCAGAAAGGTCTTTTGGTTTTTGTCGATGGCGATCTGACCCTTACCGGAAACCAGTTGTCGGGTGTAACTCTTGTAGTTACGGGATCGATCACCCTGAGCGGCTCGACTGCGCTGCCGGGAGACCGTGCCCTGGATACGGCCTTTATCGCCGGCCGGGATATTAACCTTAAGGATTTCTCTGAAATTCTTGGGGTGTTTTGGTCCAATGGTTCGATTCAATCCATGGGATCCGGAAAGCTGGGAGGGGCCATGGTTTGCCAGGGCACTATCGGGCCCTTAGACGGCTGCCTATTTCATAGGATTTCCCAGATTTCAAAGGCCTTTCTGCCGCCGACCCCACCGACCTATTCCTTTGTCATCGGGGGCTGGTCTCAGATTTAGAAAAGTAATAAAAATCCTTGACAGAACAAAAAAGGATATGTTAGCTTTCCTGTCAAAGACATTTGATTTCCTCTATGAAACTCGTTAAAAAAAATAAAGGTAAAAAAGGGCGGACGACTTTTTTACCTTTTTTTTATTCTGCCTGACAACGGATAGGGATTCCGTATAGCTTTATTTTTATAAGGAGGGGCATGAATGAAGAGTAAAGGGAAAGTGAAATGGTTTAATGATGCGAAGGGTTTTGGGTTTATTGAACAGGAGGGGGGATCGGATGTCTTTGTTCACTATTCGGCCATCCAGATGGATGGTTTTAAAACCTTGAAGCAAGGACAAGATGTGGAGTTCGAAGTTAAAGATGGGGATAAAGGTCCACAGGCCGCCAATGTCATGAAGGCATAGAATTAACCAACCCGGAATCTTGATTGGAGGCCCTCTATGGATTGTGAGAACTGGAGGGCCTTTTTTATGAGTATCCTCCTTAAGACGGAAAGCGGCAGTGCTCGACCAAATTCAAATTGTAAATCTGGCCCTCATCGATCGGGTAGCCCTTTCTTTTTCAAAGGGACTCAATATCCTCTCCGGGGAAACTGGGGCCGGGAAATCCATTATTATCAAGGCCGTCAATCTCCTGTTAGGAGAAAAGCCACCTCCGGACACGATCCGGCAAGGCGCCAAGGATGCCTGGGTCGAAGCGCTTTTTTCCATTCCATTACAACACCCGCTGCAGGGGGTCCTTGAATCCCTGGGCTTACCGGCCGAGGAACAAATCCTGATCAAACGTCTGGTCCAGCCCGGTGGAAAAACACGGGCCTGGATCAATGGGAGCCTGATCAACCAGTCGGTTTTAAGTCGGGTAACCCGCTCCCTGGTCGGCGTTTCCAATCAGCATGAACATCAATCCCTGTTGAATCCGGTTCAGCATCTTTATCTCTTAGACCGTTTTGCCGGTCTGTTGCCCTTGCGGGAAGAAGTTCGGAACCAATTTGCCGCACTGGAAGAAGAGATTAATGCCTGGCGGGAGCTGAACCGGAAGGAACAGGAACGTAAAGCCCAGAAAGACTTATGGCTTTTTCAATCTCAAGAGATTCAGCAGGCCGAACTCCGACCCGGAGAAGATCTGGAATTGCAGCAACGGAAAAGGGTTCTCCAACAGGCGGAAAAGATCTGGGAGAAGGTTCATCAGGCCAGGCAGGTATTATCCGAAGAAGAACACTCCAGTCTGAACACCCTGTCTCTTTCCAAAGACCTGATCCGATCGGTAACCTCTATTGATCCAACCCTTCAACCCCTGTATCAGGATTTGGAATCCCTTCAACTCCAAATGGCCGAGGTCGACATCGGATTGAGGGATTACCTTTCCCGTCTGGTTTTTGATCCTCAGATTTTAGATCAGGTTGAGGATCGGTTGGAGCGGATTCAGCGGCTGACTGTTAAATACGGCCCGACGGTCGAGGATGTTTTGGCGTATCTTGCGCAGACGGAAAAAAATTTGAAAGAAGGAGACGACCAAAGCGCCCGGCGTAAAGAATTGGAAGATATGATCCGAGCCGGACGTAAACGCCTTTTCGAAACCTCCCTGGACCTGTCCCGGAAAAGAAAACAAGCCGCCCTGGACCTGGCCTGCCGGGTTGAGGGGGAATTAAAAGGTCTGGGAATGGGGGATTGCCAATTTCAAATCGTCTTTTCCCCGGTTGCCACCGAGCGGGAGGCGGATGAAAATTTTCTTTATGAAGGCCTGATTTTAAGTCAGACCGGAATAGAAAAAGGGGAGTTTTATATCGCCCCCAATTTGGGAGAAGGTCTGCGACCATTGGCCC
This sequence comes from Deltaproteobacteria bacterium, assembly GCA_016219225.1. Lineage (NCBI taxonomy): Bacteria > Pseudomonadati > Myxococcota > Myxococcia > Deltaproteobacteria bacterium. The sequence goes on along the minus strand of JACRBX010000032.1, from coordinate 7,817 downwards.
GGATTGCCTCAGGCGGAGAACTCTCCCGGATTTTATTGGTTCTCAAGGGTTTGTTGTCCCATCAGGATTCCCTGGAAACCCTGATCTTTGACGAGGTAGATTCCGGTATAGGGGGAAGTCTGGGCGGGGCTGTAGGCCGGAAATTGCGCCGACTATCCCAGGCCCACCAGGTGATTTGTATCACCCATCTCCCCCAAATCGCCGCCTTTGCCGAAACCCATTTTCAGGTGGTTAAAGAAACCCGGGATCAGCGGACCCAGACCCAAATCCGCCTCCTGAAAGAAGACGAACAGGTTGAAGAAATGGCCCGGATGTTGGGCGGGATATCGCCTTCCCCCAAGACCCTGTCTACGGCCAGGGAAATGTTGATTCAGGCCAGGAAGTGATGCCGCCCGAAGCGGGCACCACGAAGCATGAAAATATCGAATATCGAATATCGAATCATGAATCATGAATCATGAATGTTGAAGGAGAGTTTCTTTTAAATTCCGAAATCCGAAATTGGAATCTTTTTTTGAACTAATAATTATGATCCTGTTTGATTCCTCCCCTTGCCTGATCAATCCTAAAAGGGCCCGTTCAGAACCCGGCCTCGATCCGCTGGCCCTTTTAATCGCCCTTCCCGGAGATCTGCAGCGGCTGACCAGGTTTTTTGGGGAAACCGGGTTCCCGGGCTTTAATAATAATTTTTTGCGGGTTTTTCAACTGAACGAATCCCTTAGAGCCACAGGACTGGCCGGCCCGGCGGTCGGTGCCCCTCAGGCGGTGATGATTCTGGAAAAGTTGATAGCCCTCGGTGCCCGGCGTATTATCTTCCTGGGCTGGACAGGAGGTCTCAGTCCGGGCTTATCCCCCGGAGACCTCGTCTTGCCGGATAAGGCCTTCAGCGAAGAAGGGACTTCCCGTCATTACTCCAACCAGAGAAAGCCCCGACCTGCCTCGTCGTTGCTTAAAGATCTCCGGGAGGCCATGGAAGAAGAAGGGCTGCCCTTTAGACAAGGGCCGGTTTGGACCACCGATGCCCCTTATCGGGAAACGATAGAAAAGGTTAAATCCTTTCAATCTCAAGGGGTCCTGGGAGTGGATATGGAAACTTCGGCCTTTTTTACCGTCAGTGCCTTTCGAGGGATAGAAGGGGCCGCCATTTTGATCGTCTCCGATGATCTTTCCGGAATGACCTGGCGGCATGGTTTCCGGGAGCCCAAATTTATAGAGGCCAGAAAAAAGGTGGCTCGATTCTTATTGCGCTATGTCGTTCGGGATTAAAGCCTTGCTCAGTCCAATACCTCCCGTACCTTGGCGACCAGGCTTTGGACGGTAAAAGGCTTTTGGATAAAGGCGATCCCTTCATCCAGAATACCGTGCTGAACGATCACGTCGTCGGTATAGCCGGACATGTAGAGCACTTTTATGCCCGGACAGCGGGTCGCCACCCGTTCGAAGAGCATCTTGCCGTTCATATCGGGCATAACCACATCGGTGATCAGCAGATCAAGAGGGCCGTCATGATCCGCCAGAAGTCGAAGGCACTCCGTCCCGTTTGATCCCGAAATTAGGGTGTAGCCCTGCCTCTCCAGGATGTGCACGGTCAGATTGCGGACCATTTCGCTATCCTCTGCCAGGAGTATGGTCTCGGTACCGCGACCGTTTTTGGGCATCGCAAGTGGGGTGATCGAATCCGTAACAGCCGCCTGGGCAGACGGTAAGAAAATTTTGAAAGTCGATCCCTTGCCCGGCTCGCTATAAACCCAGATGCTGCCGCCATGTTGCTTGACAATGCCGTAAACCGTGGCCAGACCCAGCCCCGTTCCTTTCCCCTTTTCTTTAGTGGTAAAGAAAGGGTCGAAGATGTGTTCCCGGGTCTCGGCGTCCATGCCCTGGCCGGTATCACTCATGGCCAGTAAGATGTAGGGACCCGGCTGCACCCCATGATGCTCGGCAGTATAGGTCTCGTCGAGCTCCGCTATCTCCGTCTCGATGGAGATCCGGCCGCCGTCGGGCATAGCGTCCTGGGCATTGACGGCCAGGTTCATGATGACCTGCTCGATTTGCCCCACATCCGCTAAAACGGTCGTCCTGGAAGGGGAAAGCTTCGTCCGGACTTCGATATCCTCCCGGAGCATTCGCCGCAACAACGTCTCGAAGCTCGAGATGGCCCGGTTCAGATCGACCACCTTGATCTCCAGGGCCTGTTTGCGGCTGAAAGCGAGCAATTGGCGCACCAGGTCCCTGGCCCTCAACCCCGCCCGGTGGATTTCTTCGACCGAATGGTGCCGCTCGTCTTCCGGTGAAAATTGGTCGAGAAGCATCTCGGCGTAACCGAGGATGGGGCAAAGCAGGTTGTTGAGGTCGTGGGCCACCCCACCCGCCAACCGGCCGATAGCTTCCATCTTCTGGGCTTGGTGGTATTGTTCTTCAATCGAATCTTTCTGCTCCCGGAGTCGCACCGGCTCGGTGATATCAACGACGATCCCCCGAAAACCTTTTATTCCGGCGTCATCTCGGATAACCGTCGTATAGATGATGCAGGGGAAGGTGCTGCCATCCTTTCGCAGGGCTGTATATTGCTGACCCGGAAGATCTTCGCCTTGCAGTCTTCTGGACATATCGGCTCGCACCCGGTCACGTTCCCCGGGCACTAACAGGTCCAGGGCGTTTAAGCCTTGTTGAAAGTCAGAAGGAGTGTATCCGAACATCTCAAAAGCAAAACGGTTGACAAAGGTGGCTCGACCCGCCAGATCCGTTTCGAAAACGGTCTGTGGAAGAAGCTCGGCCAGCTCTCGAAACCGCTTTTCGCCTTCCTCGGCCCTGCGACAGGCACCGTCAAGTTCTTGCAGCATATTGGAAAGGGCCGCCGACTTTTCTTCCAGGTGAACCTTATGCTCTTCCAATTCCCGGATACGGGCCTGCAGTTGGGGGTAAAAGCTCTTGCGGCCGGCCCGTTCTCCCAGTCCCATGATCTTGGTCCTCATTTCAGACCGGTCCGGTTGTCCCTCAGAGGGCTTGCTCATAGATCACCTCGATTTCCCGGGCCGTCGGAAAAATGGGATTGGTCGCCAGACATGGATCGCGTAAGGCCTTGCGCGCCATATCCGGAATATCGTCAGGGGGCACCCCTAACTGGCCCAGCGTTTGGCGGATGCCCACCTGCCGGCGCAGACGGCCAAAAGCTTCCGCCAGCTTTGATCCATCGTCGGCCGATCCCGGCAGGTCGAGCCCCATCAACCGGCCTATCGTCCGGTATCGCTCGGCGGCGGCCTCAAAATTGAAACGGACCACGTGTTCAAGCAGAATGGCATTGCAGTCACCGTGGGCCAGATCCAGCCGCCCACCTAAGGCGTGGGCCATGCTGTGAACCAGCCCCAGACTGGCGTTGGAAAAAGCCAATCCGGCCAGCAGGCTGCCCAGCATCATGCCGTTGCGGGACTCCATGTCCCGGGGATCCCGGGCTGCGCCGGGCAGGTGACGGATCACCAGGCGGATGGCCTCCAGCGCATTCAGGTCGGTCAGCGGCGAACTGGCGTTTGAAACATAGGCCTCGACAGCATGCACCAGCGCATCCACTCCGGTGGCGGCGGTCAGTTCTCCGGGCATGGTGACCGTAGTGGTCGGGTCAATCAAAGCCACGTCGGGAACCACGGTTTTGCTGATGATGGCGATCTTTACCTGTCGCACCGTGTCGGTGATGATGGCAAACTGCGAAACGTCGGCCGAGGTACCGGCCGTCGTGGGAATGCAGATCAGTGGCGGGCCGGGAATGACCACCTCGTCGATGCCTTCAAACTCCAGGACGTGCCGCTGGTTGGTCGCGACGATGCCGATGGCCTTGGCGCAGTCCATGGGGCTGCCGCCCCCCACGACCACGATAACGTCGCACTTCTCAGAACAATACAGGTCTGCGCCGGCCATGGCTTCGTGGTCTTTGGGATTGGGCGTCACGTCATCGAAAACCACCAGAGAGATCCCGGTTTCTTTCAGGGCCTTTTCCACAGAGCCGGCCCAACCGACCGCCCGCACACCGGGGTCGGTGACCAGGAGTACTTTACGAGCGCCGAAGTTGGCTGCATATTGCCCTATCAGGCTCAAGGCCCCTTCCCCGAAAACGATATCCGGAACGACGAATTTCCTCAGATCCGGTTTTTCGTTGGTAGTCATCGTGATCCTCCCTGAGAGCCTTCCCGGACAGCCTCCCTGCTTCAGACCACCGGGCGGTCCCTCTTTCATGCCGAGCCTCAGCGTTGACTGATCATCATAAAACAACCTGGGGACGGAAGCTGAGAAGTTCTGTAATGGCGCCCATGGCCGAACCCTTGATGATGCGGCCGATGCATTTTGTGACGGACTTAGAAGAGATCGACGTAATTGTCCGAATCCTTATGATAAGAAAATGGCTTCCGGATGAAATAAGTATAAAGTAGGGAGGAAATGAGAGTCAAGGAGAAAATCGGGCGTTTCGGGAAAATCAGGTCCGTAAATTTTCTTGACAAAACAGTCAGTTTATCATTAAGTTACATTTCAATTTTCGAGGTAGTCCCGAAGTTATGGGGTATAACGCTCCTCCTTCCCTGGGTGAAGGCCAAACGGGAAGTGGTGGGAGAGATAGCCGAAGATGAATAATAGGATTCATTACGCAGTTCATTAGATGGCCTAGTCCTGATCAGCGGCTTAACCGGCGGGTGTGACTGAATGTGCATAAATGGGAAAGGGTCTTAACCGCGCCATCCAGGCTGGCATAGACCGGAAACCCTTTGGAGATGAAGGCCTTTTTCATCAGGAGATTGTAGTGTCTTTCCTCCTCGTCTTCCAGGTAGGGATCCAGGGAGACGCAAAATAAGACCGGTTTTTTTTCTTCTTCCCGGGTATACAGACACCCCTCCACGATCAATTCGATTAATCGGCTCATGTGGGCTTCCACTCGCTTACCCAACACCCGGCGCAAATAGCGAAACTGGTCAAATTGAAAGATCAGGGAATGGATCCGGGGGTCTGAGGAAACCATCCTGATGATGTCAGCCAGGTTTCCCGAGGAAGACAGGTTATAGTATATGGGCCAGGCATCAAGGGGGTTGCCGATGCTGGTCCCGGCCAGAGGGACGAGTGTCCGAAGGGAGTCAATAGTCTCCTGGGAGAATCTGGGCACCTCGATCCCGGCTTTCATGCAGAGGTCCGTTTGGATTACACTGAATCCCCCTGAGTTACTGATCAGGGCTGCGGCCCGACCGGACGGAAGAGGGGTGTTTTGGAAGGCCATGATGGTGTTCACCATCTCATCAAAACTGTCTACCTGAAGGGCCCCGGTTTGTTTAAAAAAAGAGCGCCAGACGGCGGGGGTCCCGGTCAGGGAAGCGGTGTGGGAGGTAGCCGCCCGCATACCCTGTTCGGTCATTCCCCCCTTAATGGCGATCACCGGCTTTTGCCTGGCGGCTTTGGCTAAAGCCGTTTTCAGCCGTCTGCCATTTCTGGTGCCTTCAACATAAAGGGCGATAAGATGGGTTTCCTCATCGTCGGCCAAGTATTCCAGGAAATCAGGGCTGTCCAGATCAACGGCGTTGCCATAACTCACCACCTTGCTGAACCGCAGGTTTTTGGTATAGGCCAGATAAGAGAAGGATTCAGCCACACTCCCGCTCTGGGCCACTACGCCGATATGGCCTTTCTCGGTGGGGGCCTCAGGGATAATGGACAGGCCGGAGGAAGGGCAATAGACCCCGAAACAATTGGGACCGATGATGCGGATACGGCCGGCGGTCATCTCTTTCAGGGACTTTTCCCGTTCGATCCCTTCGGGGAGCCCCGTTTCGCTGAATCCGGCTGTAAAAATTTGAGCGGCCTTGACCCCTTTTCGAATGCAATCCTCCAAAACGGCCGGCAGAACCGAGGCTGAAACCCCGAGGATGACATAATCTATCTCGGATTCCACCTCCCCGATTCCGGAGTAGCATTTCTTTCCAAAAATTTCCTTATATTTTGGATTTACCAGAAACAACCGATCCTTTATTTTGGTTTTCATCTGGGCGAGGGTGGCCAGATCATGGGGGGATGCCCCGATGATGGCCACCCGGCGGGGATTAAAGATATAATCAAAGAGCTTGGGGTCTGGTTCCATGATTCCTCCTCCATTCTTTTCCGGCCTGATTTTTATCACAGTCCATGAGGCTTGACCAGAATAAAATAAGCCTCAGGCGATCAGGTCCGGACTGTAAGCTTTCTGCCAGACCCAAACAACCTCAGCGACGACGATCAAAAGAATAACCAAATTAACTTCCCCCCGGTTGGCGGGTTACCGCAATCCGTCGGCCTGCCGCCTGCCACCATAGGGAAAAGACCAGCGGCGCCAGCGCTGCTGCTGCGGCCGTTATGGCCATAACTCCGTACCCGTGGGCCGCATAGACCACCCCGCTGACAACCTGACCGACGGCCGAGGCCAGGTTCAGAAGCAGATCGTTAAAACCCTGTGTCTTGGCCCTCTCTCCGGGCGAAAGCTGGTCGGCCAGCAGGGCGGACCCGGCCACGTAGGCGAAGTTCCAGCCCAGTCCCAGCAGGAATAAGGCGACTATCAGGGGCAACAGGCCTGTTGAAGGGGCGGCCATGAGGCAGGAGAGGATCAGCACCACCGAACCCAGGATAATCACCTTGGTCCGCCCCCAGCGGTCGGTCATTCGCCCGGAAACCATGGAGAAGGCGAACATTCCTAAGGTGTGGGCCGAGATCACCAGGGAGAGGGCGCTCAAGGAGTGTTCGTGTGCCTTCATATGAACCGGGGTAATGGACATGGGTACCACCATCACCATCTGGGCAAAGATCACGCACACCATGGCTACCATTACCCCCGGCTGCTGCACGATTTCTAACAGGGAGCGGGTTCCCTCCCGAGGGACCGTTTCCGGATAGCGCTGGGCGAGTTCCCGTCCGACATCGCGGGGGTCCGGCCGCAGACCCGCAAAGATCAGAATCGCCGCCAGGAGCAGGCCGACAAGACCGACGCTATAAGGTCCGGCTAATTCCGGAAATCCTGCCCAGCGGGCTAAACCCCCGGTAGGACCCACCAGGAGCGGACCGACCACCGCTCCTACGGTGCTCCCCAGCACGACGTGCGAAATGGCCCTTCCCCGCTCGGCCGGCAGGTGTACTTCAGCCGCGGCGAAACGGCCCAGATCTACGGCCGACCTGGCCATCCCCACCAGAGTAAGGCCTGTCAGGAATAGAAAGAAAGAACGGCCGGCCACCGCGCTCACGGCGATCATCGATCCGACTACCCCGATGACCTGGCCTAACGTAAAGCCTCCCCGCCGGCCGATTCGATCCATGCTGAAGCCCCAGACCAGGGCGCCGCAAGCCTGTCCCAGGACATAAACCGCACCGGGCACGCCCGCCATGGCCCGCTGTCCGCTCAAGTCAACGCCGACGAGGGCGTTGACGGCGAAGGCGGCGATGAATCCGGCCGAGCTGAGGCTTTGGGACAAAAACAACACGATGGTTATCTTTCGGGCGATACGGGTATAGTCCTTCAATTTTTCCACCTTATAGCCGGTCCTTAATAGACCGTTATTTTAAGATCTCCCTGGTAATCTGCATGAAGGCCTTAAGGGTAGGGGAGAGCCAGCGCTCCTGATACCAGATCATCATAAAGGCCGTTTCCGGTCGGCCTTCCTCCCACGGAAGGGGCGCTAATCTTTTGTTGGCGATCTCCTCTTTTACTGCCGTCTCAGGCAGGAGGGTAACCCCGACGCCCTGCCGGGCGCACCGCTTCAGAATCTCCACGCTGTGGAAGACCAGGGTGCTTTTAGGGTGAACCCCTTTCTCGGCCAGGATCCTTT
>JACRBX010000031.1 GCA_016219225.1 Deltaproteobacteria bacterium | reverse complement strand
TATTGTTGATCCGGCCGGTGACGGAAAAGATCTTGGTCCCTTTGCTTTTTTCAGTCCCCATAGCGGCATACCACTGCCAGCCTTTGAGGATGATACTTCGCAAATTGGCGAAGGTTACCACATTATTGATGGAGGTCGGCAGTCCCCGGAAACCGGCCTGGGCCGGAAAAGGCGGCCGGATGCGTGGCATGCCCCGCCGGCCCTCGAGAGAGGCGATCAGGGCCGTTTCTTCTCCGCAGACAAAGGCCCCGGCCCCTTCCCGGATGGAAATATGGAAATTAAAGTTCGAGCCGAGGATATGATCCCCTAACAGACCTCTTTTCTCGGCCTGTTCCAGGGCCATTCCAAGGTGTTTGGTGGCAATAGGGTATTCGGCCCGCACATAAATATAGCCCTCCGAGGCCCCGATGGCATAGCCGGCGATAGCCATCCCTTCCAGGACCGAATGGGGATTGCCTTCCAGGATGCTGCGGTCCATAAAGGCCCCCGGGTCGCCCTCATCGGCATTGCAGACCACATATTTGGCCTGGCCCGGGTTTTGACGGGCCAGTTTCCACTTGGTCCCGGTTGGAAATCCCGCCCCGCCGCGACCGCGCAGGCCTGATTTTTCGACAGAGTCGATAACTTCCTCCGGGGTCATGGAGAACAAAACAGACCCTAAAGCCCCATATCCCTGGCAGGCGATGTAATCTTCGAGACTGGTAGGATCGATCCGGCCGTTGTCGCTTAAGACCACCCGGTTTTGTTTTTGATAAAATGGGACCTCGAAGGCGTGAATATAGGGTTTACCGGTAGCCATATCTTTATAAATCAAGCGGCCGATGATATTCTTTTTGATCAGGGTTTCAGAAACGATTTCCGGAATATCTTCAGGGCAGACCTGTTGATAAAGGATTTCCTCGGGAGCGATAACCAGCATGGGGGCCCGTTCGCAAAACCCATGACAGCCGGTTTTTTTAATGACCACCTGCTTGGTCAGCCCCTGTTCTGCAAGGGCTTTTTCAAAGGCCGCCAAGACATCATCTCCCCCATAGGCACTGCAGCCCGGTCCCTGACAGAGATAAATGACCGTTTGATCAGGGTCTCTCTGGCTCAGGATAGATTGACGCCATTGATTCAGGGCCTCTAAACTGTTCATATATTCCAGGCCTTTCCTTTCTTCTGTCGTCATTGGTTGGCTATGGGCCATTAACACTCCCCTTTTTCCTTGGTTCGATATTTGTCTATGATCGTTTCCACTCTCCGGGGGTTCATCTTCCCATAATAATTTTTATTGATCACCATAACTGGTGATAAGGCGCAGGCCCCCAGTCAGGCCACGGTCTCCAGGGTAAAGGCAAAATCCTCCGAGGTCTGGCCGTCTTCCAATTCCAGGTCTTTCTGGACGACTCTCAAGACCCCCCGGCCGCCGCGGACATGACAGGCCGTTCCCCGGCAGACCTTAACCACATTTCGACCCCTGGGCGCGGTATGGAACTGGGAGTAAAAGGTAATCACCCCCTGGACCTGGCTTGAGGAAATTTTCAACGATTCGGCCAAAAAGGGGACAACCTCCTCAGGGACATATCCGAATCGCTCCTGGACCTGTTGCAGGACCGGGATAAGAGATTCCTGATTGGGTGGGTGACCTTGCAAGATCTCCTTAATTTCTTCAATCATTTTCAAGCGCTCCTTGTTGATCTTTTTCAATCCGAACCGAACAGAGCTTATGCAGGGACCCTTTACTGATGGGATCCCAAAAGGCTTCGAATAAGGTGTTTATTTTTAATTCAGGGTAGGGCAGGGGCAGAAAGAGGACCCCTGCCGGGCACTCCTCTCCAATCCGGGCCGAGACCGTAACCTCCCCTCTTTTCGAGTGTATGCGGACCCGGTCGCCGGAAGAGACCCTTAAATTCTCGGCGTCCTGCAGAGAAAAGGTTACTTCAGGAGGGGGGGTGATGGCCTTCAGTCTTGGGTCCTTCGAAGTTCTGGTGCCGACCCCCAGATGAGGGAGCAGGCCTCCGGTTATCAGGATAAAAGGAAATTCCGAATCCAGGACCGGCCTATCCAGATGGATTTTGGGTAGTTCAAAGGAATAAGGTCTGGGAGAAGGATCAAAGGAGTTGAGATAAATTGAGTTGCGGTTCAATCCTTCCCAGGAAATTTTACTATAGCCGGGCACCATCTCACGAATTTCAGCTAAAACATCTACGGGGGAGTAAGCCGGCCAGAATGTTTGGGCCGACCCTGAATGCAACCCCTGAAGGGAGTCTCCCTGATTAAGTTGCTCAACCCTTTTTTCCAGAGGTTTATAAGGTCCCTGGGCGGTTTCCTCGGCCTGTAACAGCAAGGAGAAGATCTCACCATCCGGTTTGGCCTGGCCCAAGGGGGGAAAGGCCCGGTTCAATCGCTGAACCCTCCGTTCCATATTGGTATAGGTGCCTTCTTTTTCTGCCGGGCTGGCTGCCGGAAGGACCAAATGGGCCTTTTGAGCCGTTTCGGTTAAAAAGATATCCTGGACCACCAGGAAAGAAAGCCGTTCCAAAGCGGCTTCCACCCACTTCCGATCCGGAAAGGTGGATAAGGGATCTTCCGAAACGAGATACAGACCTTTCAGTTGCCCGGTAAGGGCCGAGGCCAGCATCTCCATGGCCGACAGGCCCGGGCCGGTCGGGATGGGGCTTCCCCATTTGGCTTCAAAAGTTTTCAAGGCCCTGGGATCATCGGCCGGCTGATATCCGGGTAACCGGTTCGGCAAGACCCCCATATCCCAGGCCCCCTGGGCATTGCTTTCTTTCAGGACAGGGTAAAAGCCGCATCCGGGCCGGCCCCATTGTCCTGATAAAAGGACCAGATTAATCAAGGCCATGATGGTAGCCGAGGCATTTAATTGCTGGGTCAGACCGTCCCCCAAAACTACGGATAAGTTTTGGGCGGATGAAATGGCCCGGGCCGCTTCCTGAACCTGCCGGTTTTCCAGACCGGTAGCGGCTAATTCCGCCTTGATGTTCAGCTTAAAGAACGATTCCCGCCATTCCAGAAAACCCTGGGTTTGAGAGTAGACAAACCCCTGGTCCCAGAGATTCTCTGTTAAAAGGGTATGGGTCAGGGATTGGATCAGGGAAAGATCGGTGCCCGGCCGGGGCCGTAACCACAAATGGGATCTGGAAGCCAGCTTGGTTTTTCTGGGATCGATCAGGATCACCCTGGCCTTGTTTTGGGCCACGGCCCTCTTGATTTGATACCCTAAGACCGGGGCGGTTTCCGTGGGATTGGCCCCGATAACCAGGATGACATCAGCCTTCAAGAGGTTTTCCAAAGGACGGATAGTGCTGTTCAGACCCAGGGCCTTTTCCATAGCCATCAAGGCCGGGGCGGCATATAAATGGGACCCGTTATCCACATTAGGGGTCTTAAAACCAAGACGGGCCAGTTTTTGAAAGAGATACAACTCTTCATTGGTCAACTGGGGACCGGTCAGGCAGCCGATGGCCTTGGGCCCGGAATCCTGAGAGATAGCCTGGAAGCGCTGCATAAAAAAATCTAAGGCTTCTCCCCAGGAGCTTTCCGTTAAAACCCCATTTTTGCGAATCAGGGGGGTACGGATTCTTTCCGGACTATGGATATAATTGAAACCGAAATGCCCTTTGACACAGAGGGCCGGACTCCTTTTGGGGGTGTTGTCCGGGGTAACCCGGATGACCCGATCGGAACAAATCTCCATAGTCAGGGAACAGCCGCAGGCACAATGAGAACAAACCGTCCGGGTCTGCTTCGAGAGGGATCCCTGATGGGGCAATCCGGTTTCGGTCAAGGCTCCGGTGGGACATAAAGAGAGACAGGTCCCGCAAAAGGTACAGCCCGAGGCCTCGAGAGGCAGGCTTTGGAAAGTAGTGGGCCGGGACGTAAACCCCCGATGGCTGTAATCCAAAACCCCTTCGACGACCAGTTCCTGGTCCCCGCGGATACACTTGCCGCAAAGGATGCATTTGCTCATATCCCTTTTGAAAAAAGGATTGAAGTCATGGACCGGAAAGTATTGAGGCATAGGATCCAGTGGGATGAACCCTAAGCCCATTTCGGCGGCCAGGGCTCGAAGCCGGCATTGATTTCCCTTATCGCAGACGATACAGGATTCAGGGTGGCTGGCCAACAAAAGCTGCAGGATGGTCTTGCGGGTTTCGGTTACCCGAGGGGAATCCGTCCTGATGACCATTCCCGGGGCGATGGCCGTTACACAGGAAGGGAGCAATACTCCCCGGGTTTCCTCTTCGACCACGCAGATACGGCAGGCCCCGGCCGGAGACAGATGAGGGTCATGACAAAGGGTCGGGATCGGGTATCCCTGTTCTCTGGCTAATTCCAGGATGGTCATCCCTTCAGGACCGCTGGTATGGATTCCATTAATCTGCAGGGTTATGCTGCCCATAGTTATCCCCTTTACTTGCCCGGGCCTGCCTTTCCAGGGCATTTCGAATGGCTAATCGTAATTCCTCCGGGCCGAAGCTTTTGACATGGTAATAAAAGATGGGTTTCTGCCGGATCCGGGCCTCCAGTTCCGAGGTATTGCGGCCGGCCGTGATAATGATCGGAAGAGTCGGGTCGACCCCCTTGATGATCGGAATGGCCTCATAGGCCTTTACTTCAGGCATATCGGCTTCCATAATAAGGAGATCCACTTTTTCTTCCTGAACAATTTGGATAGCCCGAGTTCCTTTTTCGGTGGTAAAGACCTGATAGCCTTCCTCCTGTAAAGAGGCGGCCCACTCAGAAAGGAAGCGGCTATCCGGATCGGCGATGCAAATAGTACCCCGGTTTTCCATTGCTCGATACTCGATACTCGTTGCTCGATACTCGTTGCTTGTTACGGGTTACGAGATACGAGATACGAGTTTTAGATATGCACAAATTTCTTTTCTTGAAAAGGATAAAGAGCAAACAGAGTGCCAGAAGGCTTTGGTGATCGGAAATATCCGGTTCGTCAGGGTTTCAAGGTCTTGACTGAATACATAATCTTTTAATTGTTTCAATGTGTTTTCTTATTTTAACCCCTGAAGAACGGATGGCTTAAAAGAAGGGGTTTTCTGGTTTTTCGATTTAAAAAAGGGGAGGGTTGCCTAAAAAACTGTTACATTTTATCCCAATTGGGAGTTTTTGTCTCAGTTTTCCAGGTCATATTTCTTGATTTTTTCCAGAAGGGTCTTGCGGTTGATCCCCAGAAGCTCCGAGGCCTGGCTGCGATTGCCTTTGGTTTTTTTAAGGATCAGCCGGATATATTGCATTTCCAACTCGTTCAGGGTAGCCACCTTTTCCTCGGATAAGGGCAGATCCTGATGATGCTTATGGATAAACCAGGGGATATTATCCGCCTGGATAATCGGTCCATCTTCCAGAATGACGATCCGTTCGATCAAATGTTTCAGCTCCCGGACATTCCCCGGCCAGTCATAATCCAACAGCAGTTCCATGGCCTCGGAAGAGATGCCCCGGATCGGCTTTTTGCTTTTCCTGGCAAACCGCTCTAAGAAGTATTCAACCAGGAGGGGGACATCCTCCCGGCGTTCTTTTAAAGAAGGCAGATTCAATGGCACGACGCTGAGGCGGTAATACAAGTCTTCCCTGAATTTTCCTTCCCGGATGGCTTGTTTCAGATCCTGATTGGTAGAGGCAATGATCCGGATATCCACCTTGATCCTTTTTTCACTGCCCACTTTGATGAATTCCCGTTCTTGAATCACCCGAAGCAGCTTGGCCTGGATATTCAGGCTGAGATTGGAGATTTCATCAAAGAGGAAGGTTCCTCCATTGGCCAATTCCAGAAATCCATGTTTGGTTTGAACGGCACCGGTGAAAGAGCCTTTGACATGGCCGAACAGTTCACTTTCCAATAGGGTCTCAACCAGGGCCGAACAATCCACAGCCACGAATTCCTTGTCTTTCCGGAGACTGTGTTGATGGATGGCCCGGGCCACTAATTCTTTCCCCGTTCCGCTGGGTCCGTAAATCAAAACCGTGCTGTCAGTGGGAGCGACTTTTTCGATGGTTTGAAAGATTTTTTGCATGGCCCGGCTCTTCCCGATCAAAGGATCAGCGCCGCCTTTCAGTTCCATCTGTCTTCGTAAGGATGGGTTTTCCATTAACAGCTTTTTGTGCTCAATCGCCTTCTGCAGGGTCGCTTTAAGCTGCTCCGGGGTAAAGGGCTTGGACAGGTAATCAAAGGCCCCCATTTTAATCGACTGGACGGCGGTTTCGATCTCCGGATATCCGGTAATCATGATCACCAGTAGGTGATTGTTTTCTTCCGAGGCCGTGATGGTTTTTAAGACCTCCATGCCATCCATGTCGGGCATTTTAATGTCCAAAAGAACCAGGTTAAAGGCGTTTCGGGATAATTAAACCAGGGCCTCCTGCCCCCGGGCGACTGTTTTTACCAAAAACCCTTCCTTGGTTAAAACCCGGGCAATCCCTTCCCGGATCACCGGTTCATCGTCCACTACCAGAATGCGCATGTTGGATGGTTTCATATTCAAAGTTTCAAGTTTCAAGATGCAAGTTGCAGGGGGCAAAATGCAGTGTTCGAGTAATGGAACTTCTTGAAACTTGCATCTTGCACCTTTCGATTTTTTTGCCGAAGGCGGAATCAGTTTCCGAACTCCGAACTCCCCACTCCGAACTCCGAACTCGGGCCGTCATTCCTCCCCTCCCGGCACCTCAAAGGCCTCTCCAACGGCCTTGACGGCAATCGGCAGATCAGCGGCAGGGATAACACAGGAGCAGGTGGAGATGGAAGTGCTGATGGCCATGATGTTGATGCCTTGGAAATTCAGGGCCCCAAAAAAAGTTCCGGCGATACCGGGACGCTCCCGGAAATGGGGACCGAAAATGGAGAGGAGTGCAATATCGGAATTAATGAACATCTCCGGGTCACCGATTCGGGATCGGATTTCCATGAGGACCGCCAAGGCCGCCTCGCCTTTTAATTTGGATACGCACAGTATGACCTGGCTCTGCCCCTTTCGGTTCAGGCAATGGATAATAAACTCCACATTGATGCCCCGGTGACTCAAGGTTTGAAAGATCAAACCGGCGATGCCGGGACGGTCGGGAATATTCTCAATACTGATCAGACTCAGGTCCTTATGTTCGATGATTCCGCCCAGTTTTATTTTTTTCATAATAAGCACTCCTGCCCGTTTTGGGCACCACGAAGCATAAAAATGCGAATATCGAATATCGAATAATGAATGTCGAAGTAAGGTTGGTTTTGAACCCGCAACCCGTAACTCGTAACCCGCAACGTTATTTTCGCCCTAAACCTGTCCGGCCAGAAGCTGGCGGGTCCGCTGAAGCCGCCTGGCGATGAGGACGCATAAATTTTTCATGACCAGGAAACCCAGGTCCGGATGTTGTTGGAAAATCCGATCCAACTCCTTTTGTTGAAAGGCGATAACCTGGGATTTTTCCAGACAGATGGCTGTGGCCGTGAGCTGAAAAGGTTCGACCAGGGCCGACCAGCCGAAGGGATCTCCCTTTTTGGTTATCATTTCATAAGTAATTTCCAACCCACCGGCCAGAGAGGTCTTCAAGGCCACCACCCCATGATCCAGAAGAAAGAGTTTTTCCGCCATGGTGTTTTGAGAAAAGATGATACTTCCCGGGGCATAGGTCTCCTGTCGGGCTAAAGGGGCGAGAATTTTTAACCCCTCGGGAACCACTTTTTTAAACAGCTCACTTTGTTTCAATTGCAATTCGGCCATGCACATTCCTTTCCGTGGGGATCGAAGGAATCAG
>JACRBX010000030.1 GCA_016219225.1 Deltaproteobacteria bacterium | reverse complement strand
TACATCGCCCAAATGCCTTAATTTTATTATAAGAATATTCAATTAGATATCTCTTTTAATTTTGCATACTTGACAAAGGTATAATAGGAATAAAGGATGGCTAAGACCAAACCTTTGGCCCCGTCCAAGAACCCTTTTTGAAGAATCCACATCTTGAAAAAGGTATATTTGGTCCTGAAAAGGATCTCCGGCCAGGAGACCTTTTTACCTTCCTGCAGATACTGCCGGGCCGAAAGATCGGAATAGCGGTCCATCCGTTTGAGATAATCGGAAATGGAGTCATAGGTATAATGTTCCAAGGGGGCTTTCAGTGTTCCCACCTTACCTTTGACCACTACCTGTTCATGGACTTCCCGCTGAGCAAAAGAGCCGGCCTCTTTTTGGTAAAGCCGCAATTGATAATTCGGGTACCACCCGCCGTGCCGGATCCATTGGCCACAGAAAAAATTTTTTCTGGGGATCTTAAATCCTGTGTAGAGAGAGCCCTTTTGAATGGCCGATACTATTTCTTCTTTCAGTTCAGTGGTGACCCGCTCATCGGCATCGATATTCAAGATCCAGGGTCCCTGAGCCTTGTCCTGAGCCATATTTTTTTGCCGGGCAAAGCCCTGCCAGGGTTCCTGAAAAATCTTATCGGTGAACTCCCGGGCTATCGAAAGCGTTCGGTCTTGGCTTTCCGAATCCAAAATGATGATCTCATCGGCAAAGGCCACGCTTTCCAGACAGCTTCGCAGGTTTTTCTCTTCGTTCTGCGTTATGATGGTAACCGACAACATTTCTTAATAATAAGATTTCTTTATTGTATCCTTATTTCCCGCCGGTCCATGGTTTGGCCTCTTCGATCAGCATGATGGGGATGTCGTCTTTGATTTCATAGATGAGCCGGCATTTTTCGCAGATCAAACCGTCTTTGGTCTCATTCAAATAAATGTCCCCTTTACATTTGGGGCAAGCCAGGATTTCTAAAAGTTCTTGACTGATGGCCATGGGAGACCTCCTATTTTTATAAAATTTTTCCTGCCAAAATCACTTGGGCTTTATTTTAGCATATATTTTGCCCAACCGGGGATGGGAAAATATAAAAATGGTTTTTCGCAGCCATCGAAACCCGGCATCCCTGACGGTTATCCGCTTAAGCCGCAACAGATCGCTCCCCAATTGATTGAGCCCTCTTTCCGTGGTGCAAAGTGCCGTAAAACCCACTTCCTGGGCGATAGCGATGCTCTCCCGGCTGTAGCGGCCTCCAGGCCAGCAGAGACAGGTGCTCTTTTTGCTTAAATGGCTTTGGATCGCCTCCCGGCAGCGGCCCAAATCTTCCTTTAAAGCCGGAGTATCTTGATATAATTCTTTGTTATGGGAATGGGTATGGGATTCAATTTCGATCAGGCCGCTCTCCTGCATCTCCTTCGCTTCCGGCCAGGTCAGAGCGATTTGGTGCCCCCGGCCCTGGGCGATCAGTTGATTGCCTTGGTGATGGGGGATCACCTCCCTGGTCCGGTCTGGGTCTCTTTCCTCGGATATCCATCCAGTGACCACGAAGATAGTCGCCTTGAGGCCGTATTTTTTTAAAACTGGAAAGGCAAAGTCATAATTATCCCAGAAGCCGTCATCAAAGGAAAGGACCACGGATTTCCTGGGCAGGGTTTTTTCCCCTTGCATCCATTCCACCAGCTCGGAAATAAACAGGGTATGATAGCCTTTTCGGTGCAAGAAAGACATCTGTTCTTCAAAATGATTCACCGAGACGGTCACCATATCCCCTTCCAGGGGATTTACATGGTGATAGGTCAAAATGGGGACGGCCTTGGTCATACTATACAGTCCTTTTTTCCTTAAACACCTTTAAATAAACCTGATAAACCTGCTCGGCCATTTGAGCGGCGGTATATTTTCCAGCGATCAATTCCCGGGCCTGTTCGCCCATTCGGGAGGCAAGGGCTTTGTCATCAAGAAGCCTTATGACCGCCTCGGCCAGGGCCTGGGGATCTTCCGGAGGGATTAAGAGGCCGTTAATGCCCGACTCTATAATTCCGGGGATGCCTCCGACCTGGGTGGCCACCATCGGTTTGGCCATGGCCATGGCTTGAAGAAGAAATTGGGGCACTCCCTCAGCCTGGGAGGAAATTACCCCGATATCGGTTATTGAAAGCATTTCGGGGATATCGTTCCTATGGCCGGTCATCAAAAAAAAAGGCTCCATCTTGTGCCGCCGGAGTTCTTCCTCAATCAGGTTCCGTCTCGGCCCTTCTCCCACAAATAGAAAACGGGCCTGGGGATATTTTTTAAGAATAATCGGGGCTGCGGCAATAATCAATTCATGTCTTTTCTGAGCCCGCAGTACCGCCGCCAGGGTGATCACCAGGGCCTCGGCCGGCAGCCCCAGTTCCTTTTTCAAGGTAACATCAGGAGGGCGGGGGCAAAACCGGTCCGTATCCACTCCGGTGGGAATGGAGTAGACACGATCTTCCGCCAGATGATATCCATTTATCAGGGTCTGACGGATCTGCTCCCCGGTGGTAATGACAACATCCGGCAGGGAATAAACCTTATTCAACGAATGGGTTTTCGCCGGAACCGAAATATGCCGGGTGCGTGCCAAAACCGGCACACCGGCCCATTTCCCGGCTATTGAGGCCACCCAACTGTCGACCGAGCTGTGCGTATGCAGGACCTCGATTGCTTTATCTTGGATAATTTTTTTTATTTTCAAAAGGGCATAACCATCAAAGGTGTGTCTGATCTTCAAAGGGATGACTTCAATCCCCTGCTTTTTCGCCGTCATAAGTAACGGGCTTTCGGGCGGAGCAAGTAAGGATACCTGATGGCCTTGTTTCAGGTGCTGATGGACTTCCAAAAGGATGCGCATCTCCTGCCCGCCAAAACCCTCGGACCATTCGGTGTGGAGTATTTTAAATCGTTTATTCATGAGGGTGTTTTCTACTTATTGTCCTTCCCTCGGCCAGGGCTTATAGGGCCTGGTCTTCCAGCGTTGATGGACCCAGAAATAATGATCCGGATACTGCCGGGCCATGGCTTCAATCACTTGGTTGTATTGGGCCGTATTTTCTTCAATTTCCTTGGTCCGATCCCCAAAAGAAAGCCAGGGCAGCGGCGGCTTGAATTCTACCCGATATTGCCCCTGGCCCTCGTAGACTATAAAAACCGGTACCACCGGAACCTCGGTCTTCCTGACTAACAAGGCCAATCCTTTATTGGTACAGGCCCTTTTATTAAAAAAAGGCACAAAAACCCCGTCCTTCCAATCGATATTCTGATCCAACAGGATAGCCAAAATAGCCCCTTGATTTAAGACCTGGATCAGACGCCGCATGGACTTTTCTTTGGTGACACATTGATTGCCGCTCCTGCCGCGAATAGTGCTGACCAATTTTTCGGCCGGTTTGAAGTCCAAAGGCTTAGTCACCAGATAGGAGGGTTGTAAAAAATAACCACTGCTTACGGCCAGGAGTTCCCAGCACCCGAAGTGCCCTGTCAAAAAGACCACGCCCTTGTGCTGGGCAACAGCCTGTTCAAAATAATTAAGCCCTTCAAAACGGATATAAGAAGCCAGTCTTTCTTTATCGTAACGTATCAAATAACAGGCCTCAAAAAAATGACGTCCCATACTTTGAAAGCTCTTTTTGGCTATCGCTTTTCTTTCCTCCGGACTCTTTCCATCCCCAAAAGCAATGGACAGATTATTTAATGCGATTTCTCGGCGTCGTTTTAATACCCGAAAGAGTACCCAACCCACACCGTCGCCGAACCGGAGACCCAGGGGCCGCGGGACCCAGGAAAGCAGGTAAACCAGGCTGTAAAGGATGATGTACATAATAAAAGATAAGAATCCAGGAATCAGAATCCAGAATTTAAAAACTTATCAATCCTGTCAAACCAATTTTTTTCACTCCGAACTCCCCACTCCTAACTTCCCAACATGGCCCGGACCGAATCCAGCACCTCACCCACCTCTATGGCTTCCATGCAATCATAACGGTCCTGACAGAGAGGCTTTTTATTACAAGGGCTGCAAGGCAATTTTTTATAATGAATCCGGTGATAATCGCCATAAGGTCCGGTCCACTTGGGGTCATCGGCCCCGCAAAGGGCGATGACCGGCAATCCCAGACCTACCGCCAGATGAAGCGGTCCGGTGTCGGCCCCGATAAGCAGCCGACATTGGGTTATTGAGGCCATTAATTGCCGCAGAGATAGTTCTCCCACGGTATTGATTACATTTTGGGGAAGTCGGGGAAAATACGGTTTTATTCTTTCCCGGTCTTTTTCGTCTCCCAAAAGGACTATTCGAATATGGGGAAGTTTAGAAATTTGCTCGGCTAAAGCCACCATTTTCCGGATGGGCCAGCATTTTTGGGGAAACGAGGCCCCGACTTGAAGGCCTATGAGTCCCACCCCTTCAGGTACCCCAAAGCTTTTGAAAAATTCTTTGGCCCAGGTTTTTTCTTCTTCCCTAATACCGATCACGAATTTCGGGGGTTTTCTCTCGGCCCCTAAAAATGCAGCCACCTTCAAATTTCGGTCTACGGCATGGAGATCTCCACCCTCCGGCAGTCTTTTCGAGATCAAATAACTGAGCTCTTTCAGACCGGAACAACCGATTCGATGAGGGGCCCAGGTCATCAGGGACATTAACCCGGATTTGGCCAGGCCTTGTAAATCGATAGAAAGGTCGATTTTAAGACCCCTTAAAGACCTTCTAAGATCCAGGAGCAATTTTAAGACCTGGCCCCATCTCCTGTTAGAGATCGAGGCCTGGAGCTCTCGCCGGGGATAGATGACGACCGAATCCAAGAGCGGATGGTTCTCCAACAAAGAGGCACAGCGGTCTTCCACCACCCAATGGAGCTTTAGAAAAGGGAAGGACTCCCTTAAACTTGAAGCCACCGGCAAAGCATGGACCACATCCCCAAGTGAAGTCAACTTGATTAAAAGGACCCGCCGGATTTGGTGGGTTTCAATAAAGTTTAAGGACTGACTGAGCTGTTTCAAAGACATGGTCGACCTCAATGGCCTTCATACATTTCAAGTCAGGGCAATTTCTTTCCCGGCAAGGGCTGCAAGCCACTTCCTTTCTAATGATCCGGGCCCTGGAGCCATAGGGTCCGGTTAGTTCGGGTCTGGTGGGACCTATGATGACTACTGCCGGTTTATTAAGAGCCGTGGCCAGATGCATGGGGCCGGCCTCATTTCCCACAAAAAGATGGGCCTTCTCTAAAAGGGCGACTAATTGTTTTAAACTTAATTGCTGAACCAGATTGATCACCGGCACCTGAATTAAAGAAAACAATCTTTGAAAGAGTTGCTCTTCTTTACTGCCCCCTTCGGCGCCCCCGACAATAACCAGGTGAACAGAAAGCCCCTTTTTAAGTCTATTAACCAACTCGGCAAACCGTTCCACCGGCCAACGGCGTGACAGCCAACCGGCTCCGGGATGAATGACAATCAAAGGGGCCGCTTTCTCATAGCCGGCCCGGTCCAATAAGACGTCCATTTCCTCTTGGTGGGACGGGGTGATCTTAAATTTAAATTCCGGGTGATCCCCTGGCCCCCCAAGATAACGGACCACAGCCAAATTCCGTTCCACTGTATGGATATCCCCTGGTCCGGGATGGATCTCTTTCGAAAAGAGGCCGCTTAATTCCTTCATACCGGTGGTATTAGATGATCCGATTTTGTGCCTGGCCCCGGCCATATAAACCAGGAGGGCTGATTTAGCCAGACCATGGAGATCCACCGACAAATCAAAGGACCGTTTTCGCAAGTCCTTTTTTAACTGGCTCAAACTCCGCCAGATCCAGGGCCATTTTTTTTCCTTTAAGGCCTTTTCAATGGCTTTAAAGGGGATGACAATAATTTCATCCAGATCAGGATGATCTTCCACTAATTCTTTACATCTCTCATCCACCAGCCAGGATATACGGGCTTCAGGATAGATCTGCCTCAGTCCGCTAAGGGTAGGAAGGCTGAAGACAATATCACCAATCCGGCTGGGTTGAATCAAGGCGATGCGCCGGATTTTTTCCAACTCAAAAGGCGGCCTATTTAAAGGTGAAGTCATTAAAATCATGTTATTTCATCAGGTCCCTTGGGGGCACCACAAAAAATGGAAATGGGATCAGGGGTCGGGAAGCACAACAATTCATGAAAATGGCTTTTGCCGGACCCCGACCCCCGACCCCTGATCCCGTTTTTCATACTTGCAACCTGCATCTTGAAACTTTATTTTAGAACTAAACCAGCTTCTGCCCTTTCATTTGTAAAACCGTTTCCCAAACCTCATCAACGGTTATGACATCCATGCAGGTAGGCGTTTCAGGGCAAACTTTTTTCAAACAAGGACTGCAAGGGAAATCTTTCTTGATCACCCGGCTGATCCCTCCCCAGGGACCGGTTCGCCTTGGATTGGTTGACCCGAAAAGGGCCACCAGGGGGATTTGCAGAGCCGAGGCCGCATGCATCAATCCCGAATCATTACAGATCATCAACCGGCTTCTTTGAATCAGGGCCAGGGCCTCTTCCAACGTAGTTCTTCCGATCAGGTTGTGGTAATGGATACTCTCCTTTGGGGTTCCGGACAGGGTATCGGTATTCGTCCCCAATAGAATAACCTGGGCCTGCCATTCTTTTTTCATTCGTTCCGCCAATAATTCAAACCGTCCGAAGGGCCAGCACTTGGCCGAGCCATAAATGGCCCCAGGGGCCAAGGCTATCAAAAAATCGGAAGGGCTTATCCCCAGGGATTGTAACCGCGATTCGGCTCTCTGTCTACCGGATAGAGGAACAGTCAGGCCCAAGGGGTTTTTTCCCTCAGAAGGGAATTCAAAAATGCCAAGGGGCTCCAGGAGATGAAAAAAAAAGGGGACCTGATGCTCTTTTAGTCTGGCCTCATTAACCCCAAGCGGGTGGGACAATAAAAACCATCTTCCTTCAGTAGTATAACCAATACGAATAGGAATACGGCTTAAAAAGGAGATCAGGGCCGATTCAAAAGAATGGGGAAAATGGACGACGCCGTCAAAGCCTTGGGCTTTTATTGCCTGGGCCAATCTCCATTTACCCCCCAACCCTTGGTGGATCCCCGGCTTCTGGTAAATCAACACGGCGTCGACATCCGGACTGGCCTGGAACACAGGCGCCACCCACGGTTTAGCCAAGACCGTAATCTTTGAATGGGGGAAGTGTCTTTTTATACTACGAACAACCGGTGTAGTCAACAGGGCATCGCCCAACCAATTGGGGGCCCTCAGCAAAATCTTATCTAAGAAGGGGACGTCCTCTTTCCTCATGCCTCACGCCTCATGCCTATCTTTTGATCCAGCCATTCCCAAAATGCCGGTCCCTGGATTTCGACTTCAATCCCCAAAACCAGGACCTGTAAATCGGCCGCTTCCCATTGCCCCAACTTTAAGGCATCCTTCTCGGTCGTTACCAACAGATCAATCTCTAAGGAGCGGCTTTGCTTTTCCATTGCCCTTTTGTCTTTCTCCCGGTAAAAATGATGATCCGGAAATTGTACCAGCCTAACCGGATCGGCCCCCAGTTGCTGCAGGCTGAAACGCAAGGATTCGGGATCAGCCAGTCCGCAAAAAGCCAGAAGCCGTTTCCCCCCCAGCCAGGCTGGATGGAAGACCTTCTGGTCAGGATACCTCCAGAGAACCATGGGTTTGTGTTCGGAAAAAAAAACCGGGGTGGCGGGAGTCTGGAAACGAATTTGCTCAACCAAATCCTTTCTCCTGGAAGGGTCCAGCCTTTCACTATGGGTGATCAGAATACCATCGGCCCTTCGGATTTCTTTTTTCGGTTCTCGAAGAAGACCTAAGGGAAGTAACCCTTCGGATCCAAAGGGCTGATGGGCCGGCCAGAGTAAGATATCGATCTCCCGCCTTAATCTGAGATGTTGAAAGCCGTCGTCCAGAATAACCCACTCGGTTTGCCACTTCCGGGCACAGAGCATGCCTGCGCGGTAGCGATCCTTTCCGATCACCACCGGGACTCCCGGTAGTTTTTGGGCCAGTAAGTATGGCTCTTCCCCTCCTTCTGCAACGGTACCCAGTAGAGACCTTCCATCGGAAATGACCGCCCCGGTATTGGACTTTGTTCCGCGGTAGCCGCGGCTTAAGATCGCCACTTTAATGCCTTTTCTTTGTAAATAAAGGGCCAGCAAGGCCGCATGGGGGGTCTTTCCGGTACCGCCGGCCGTCAGATTACCCAGGCTGATCACCTTCAGGGGCAGGCGGCGAATCGGCAGGAGATGGAAGCGAAAAAGGGCCAAACGAAACCGCACCCCTGATCCATATAAAACGGACCCAAACCAGATCAGGGGAAACAGCAGTTGTTTTATCCGGGAATGTCTCTCCATGTTTAATAAGTTCTTACAAAGTATATCTGAGGATTTATCTCTAACATTTTTAATAAGCGAGCTTGTTACGATGCAAAGAATCCAGAATTCAGAATTCAGAATCCAGAATAATGGTATATCTTTTATTGGGGTTGTTACTCATTCTGAATTCTGAATTCCAAAATTTCAAATACCTATGGATAGACTCTTTCAAAGCATCGTCTGCCGAGCTGGAAATTACCTTCGGCCTTTCTTCCCTAATTCTTTTATCCGGTCGATTAAAGTGTTGAGAGCCGTCATCCAGCGCATTTCTTTTTCTTTCCAGGTAATCCAGAACATATAGCCGCCCAGGCTTCCGACAATGAGATTGGGAAGCCATAACCCGATCATAGGGGGCAAGCTGCCCTTTTCCCCCAGACTAAAGGCCAGGGACAGGATCAGGTAATAAATAAAAAAGACGGTCCCCCCAAAGACCACAGCCCAGGCCCTTCCGGATAAGCGGGATTGGAGTCCCAGGGGGAAGGCGATCATACCAAAAACGAGGCAGGAAAAAGGGAGACTGAATTTTTTATAGTATTCTATTTGATAAATATAATATTTTTTCTCCCCCGGTGAAGTCTTTCGGATCTTTTCTTTCAGCTCATGGAGATACATTTCGGTCTCCGATCTTTCCCTTTTTTCCTGGGCCGATATCATCTGTTCCAGAGGCAAGATCAGATCGTAGGTCTTAAAATTGATATTTTGGGCGCTTTTGGAACTCAGTGTTACATTGTAAATGATTCCGTCTTCCAGATGCAGGTTAAGGGACCGTTCCTTGGGATTGGGGATCAGCCAACCTTTTTTAGAGACGATGGTTTGGGGGACATCCTTTTGACGGTGGTCGAAAATAAAAATATCTTCCATTTGTCCTTCGGAACTGACCTTTTGAATATAAAAAACCAGATCCTTAAACTCGTCATTGAAGACCCGTTCTTTTAAGGTTATTTTGGCCTGGACCACGGCCAGATTAAAGATCAAATTTTTTAGAGAGTGCTCGCCCCAGGGTTGGGCCACCATAGCCATAAAACTGGTCAGGAAATAGGCGATCAGGCTCAAGGTAAAGACCGGTGGGAGGAGTTGGAAAAAACCAACTCCGGAAGCCTTCAGGGCGGTGACCTCGTTGTCGCTGGATAATCTTAAAAAACCCAGCAGAATGGAAATAAAAAAGGCCATGGGGATAATATAGACAAAAAGAAAGGGAAGGGTATACCCCAACAATCGGGCAATGTCCCAAAGTCCCACCCCTTTCTGAACGATCATTTCAATCAACTGCATCAAATTCCCGATCAGGAAGATCAGCGTAAAAACCAGGACGGTAATCCCGAAGGGGGTCAGGATTTCTCTTAAAATATACTTGGAAATGATTTTCATGGGCTTAATTGGAACAATAAAAGAGCCTGAATTTCTTTGCTACCTGTCCTTGCCGAACTATCGGGATCTCCGAAACGAATTCCACCCGACTGAAAAGGGATCGGGCCTTGGCTTGATCCTGTTCACAATTCTCAGGGGTACAGACCAGAATGGCCCCTTTGCGTTTTAATTCGTCGAGGGCGACCCAGATGTTTCGCTTTGATTTACCAAAGCTATAGGGGACCGGATGCTGCGGAGTATAAAAAGAAACCGCCCCGCCTAATTGGTAATCATCGGTTACGACAAAAACCCTGCGTTGGCCGGGGAAATAGCGTTCATAGCTCTGCCCAACGGCCGGACCTAATTGACGCCAGCCCCGCATTTCCAGGGACCGATCATTTTTGTTTTCAACAGGAAGAAAGGGATGAAGGGTATGGGTGGCGATCAGACTGATCGGTAACCAGGAAGTGGCGAAAATAAGGCCCCCGATCCAAATGGCCTTTCTGGCCGATTCTTTAGAAAGTCGATCCGAAAAATATTTTCCTGCCAGGATAGCCCCAAAAGGCCAGCCGATATCGGTCCAGGTGGGATCCGAATATTTTCCCCTAAAAGCGGCCAGTCCAAAAAACAGCACCGGGACAACCGTCAGGAGGACCAGATAGGCAAACCGATCCTCTTCTTTGAATTTTTTTAGGCCGGCCCAAAGGCCTTTTAGAAAAAAGAAAAAAAGGACCGGGCCCAGGATCAGGGGCTGCCCGAACCAGAACCCGAGCACTTGATTCCAATTCTTTCCCCCGGTCAACCCTTTTTCCAACTGGCCCTGAATGGAAATCCACTCATGGGTCATATTCCAATAGATAAAAGGGGAGAAAACGATCAGCCCCAGCAATAGGGCCGCATATAAATGGGGGTCCCGCAGCACTTTCCGTCTCTCCCTGGAAAACAACAAAAAGAGCAGACCGGAAAAGGGGAAAAGGATGGCCGTCACCTTGGACAGCAAAGCCAGGCCTAAAGCCAGCCCGGCGAAGTAATAGGCTTTATTGTTTTCTTGTTTATAGCCGTTCCAGAACCCCAGGGCAGCCCAGAGAAAAAACAGGATGAGAACGGTATCGATGATGAAGATCATACTGCCCACGGTAAACATGGGGGTGGCCTCCAGGCACAGGACGCTTAAGAAGGCCGTTCGGGTCTCAAAGGTCTTCCGGGCTAAAAGAAAAATGCCCAGGAAAGAAAGAAGGGTAATGGACTGGGAACCGATCTCCATGGCCCATTGATTATTGCCCAGAAAAAAAGTATAAAAGCGAATGACCCAGGCGATCATCGGGGGGTGTTCATAATACCCCCAGGAGGGATATTGGGACCAAACCCAGTGATCGGCTTCATCGGGGTGAAGATCCAACGCCATGCCCAAAGAAAACCAAATCAGGAAATGGAAAACCAATAGACCATAAAAGGCCCGGAGGTAAAATCGCTCAGTCTCAGGATTCATGGATGGCTCCTAATGCGAATGGCCTGGCCCGATCTTTAAGCGAGTCGAGATTCGCCGAGATAGCGCCCATCGGAAAGGTCTGAAGGAGTCTTTCAAATTTTCGGAGGGTATTTCCCAGATGCAACGATACCCAGCGGGCCTTTAACCTCCGGGTTTGATTTGGAGACCTTTTCCAGAGGTCCCAGGGATGAAAGTAATAGAGATTGATTTTGTTCCCATGGGTTCGCCGGTCCCCTATTTTTTGGATTACCCGAAAAGGCCAGAGATTAAAATAAACGCCCCCCGAATAGGCCAGCCGGAAAGGCCCCAGCCTGGTTATGGAAACCGGAATTTCCAGAAGACCCAGTTGCCGTTCCCGAACAATAGGATAAAAGGGGTCCGACGGGGCGGTCGGAAGCCCGTAAAGAAAATTTTTTATGGGAAAAATAGAGGAATCGTATTGAAATCCGAAAGATTCCAAGATTTCCAGGACCCAGATATTATCCAAATTAATTGACCAGGATGGGGCCCGAAAACCCAGAGGATGGTTTCCTGTGACCTGTCGAAAGGCCCTTATGGATCTTTCCAGTTCATTTTTAAACTGATCAGGGGTTTTTTGCGTCAACAAATCATGCTCCTGGCCGTGTAAGGCCAGTTCCTGCCCCTGCGCCACAATCCATTCGCCGATGGCCGGTTTTTTTTCCAGAAGACGTCCCAGGACAAAAAAAGTCCCTTGAATGCCCCTTTCTTTACAATACCCGGTTAGTTTTTTGGTTTGATCAAACAAGACTTGATGATCTTCTTGCTGATCAAAGACCATAAAGTCGACTACCGGATAATTGATATGGTACCAGTCTTCAATATCAAAGGTTAGAAGATTTAAGGCTTCCGGAGTTGGCTCCTTTGAAGCTTCCAATGAGGGATGATTTTTCATTGTTAAAAACGATGGAGAAGGTGCCGTCTACGCATTTTCATGGACCCTCTCCTTGCCGGAAAGTTCTTCGACTTTGTCCCGCAACAAGGCGATCTCCTGGGCCAGGAGCCTTTTTTTAGATTTATAGTCGGAAAGTTGAATGGAAACATGGATCAGGATAAAAAGGGTCACTATATTAAAAAACAAAAAGAGGGCTGAAGGCCCATAGTCGATTCCCAACCAATGGGCTACCTTATCCATAACCGGATGAAAAAAGGAGAGGGCCAGAAAAACCCCGGCAATGCAGATCCATAAAAAGGAATATTCTTCGATCAGCAGCCTTCGACGGACCAGAGAAAAAATCCAGATCAACAAAAATACCGATAGAAAGAAGGTGCTGACTTTCAATAACAAAAAATTCATTAGGTCACCTCCGCGAATGCTGGTTAAAGGAAAGGATCGAGGTTAGAACCCTGACCATATAATAAATACTCCTCAGGGGGGTGATGGAAGAAGACCCTCCGGTCCGGCTACGCATCCGGACCGGGACTTCCATGATAGAACACCCCCGGCTTTTAAGATAGCCGATCGATTCCGGTTCCGGATATTCCCCCAGATAAGTTTCAGACAGAAGTTTTATCGCCCGCTGAGAATAGGCTCTGAACCCTGATGTATTGTCTATTATCTTCTGACCGACGACCAGGGCATTGACCCATTGGAACATTCGATTACCGGCCCGCCTCAACCAGGAGCCCCGATAGCCGGTATGCTCAATAAACCTGGAGCCGATTACCAGGTCGGCCTTTTCTTCTGAAAGGAACCGAAGCAACCCGGGCCCTTCCTCGGCCGGATGCTGATGATCGCCGTCGATCTGGAGGGCTTCTGAATAATTGCGCTCGCAGGCATATTTGAAACCCGTTTGAACCGCGGCCCCGATGCCCATGTTAAAGGGATGATCGATTACCTTGACCCCCGCGCCTCGGGCCAGAAAGGCGGTTTGGTCCGTGGAGCCGTCGTTGACCACCAGGATATCGGCCTGGGGGATATGAACGCGAATATCCTCAATAACCCGCAGGATATTGGCCTCTTCCTGATAGGCCGGGACGATGATGAGCGTTTTCTTCATAAGCTTTCCGGATCAGGCCAGGACCAATTGCCTGATCAATCTCCCCCCCAACCATTGGGTCACCGGAAGGGGCAACCGGGGCCAGATCTTCCGGGCCAGAGAAAAGGCCAGGGACTTCTGGGCCTGGCCGATCGAAGGGGCAGGCCTTTCTCCATTACATAAAGGATACTGATAAATGAGGTTCTTGGGCTTGGCCTTCCACTGGCTTTTAAAAGTAAATGTCCCGGAATCGACCTGACTCCGGCAGAAGTCGAATTTCCGGTATCCTTCCTCCCAGGCCTGACGGATAGCCGAATAGTACAATAATTGATTGGGATAAGAAGCCTGATGTTCCACCAGGCTGGCCACGTACGGGGCACTGCAGGTGTCCATAAATTTGAACAGGACCATTCCCCCTAAAGGTTTGCCCTGGTTATAAACTATAGTCAGTTGGGCCTGACGGGTAAATACCTCGAAAATCATCTCAAAATACTTTTTGGGATAAACCGGAAAGAGAAGCTCCCGCATTCTTTTAGAAAAAACTCCATAGAAATCCGACAATAGGGCTTCTCCCCGGCCGGTTCTGATAGTCAGACCGGCCTTTTGGGCCTTCTTCACCTGTCTCAATCGAGGAGCGATCTCTTTTTCATAACGGGCCCAATCCTCCGGCAGATCAAGGACCATCTGGATATGTTCATCATTGGCAGAAAAAATAAGGGGGATCCGGTCAGCAGCCAATTCCCGCAATTCGACAAATCCGGCCTTTATTTCCCGGGCCTTTTCAATGGACCGGCTTATCATGATTTCCCGGATCTCTTGATCAAGAGCACATATTCCGGCCCGGGTCATATAAGGCAAAGAAATAAGATAGGAACCTCGCCCGATCCAGGGGCTTTTCATATAAACCAAAGGACAAAGGCCCCGGACTTGCCCCTCTTCTTCTACCATAAGATAATAGGTTTTCAGCCTCAAGGCCTTTTCATAGACTTTCCGCCAGCCATATAGCAAAGAAAAAGAAATCTCCGGAAACCGGCTCAGGGCCTGGTCCCAAAGGTTTTCTCCTTCATCAATGTTCAGCCAGCGGATTTCCATTGGTTATCGATTTAATCCCTTCGTTCAGGTGATTTCCCCATTTTCCCGGAACTGTATTTCGTACAGCCTTTTATATTCTCCGCCCAATTCCAAAAGCCGGTCGTGGTTGCCCTCCTCCACGATTCTTCCCTGGGATAAAACAAGGATCCGATCGACATTGCGGATGGTCGAAAAGCGATGGGCAATGATAAAAGTAGTCCGACCCTTCATTAAATTTTCCAAAGCCCTCTGGACCTCGGCCTCGGAATCCGAATCCAATGAAGAAGTGGCCTCATCCAGAATCAATATCGGGGCATCCTTGAGCAAGGCCCGGGCAATGGAAATCCGCTGCCGTTCGCCTCCGGAAAGACGCACGCCTTGTTCACCGATCAAGGTGTCCATTTTCTCCGGCAGGCGCTGGATGAAATCATAGGCATAGGCGGCCTGGGCCGCCCGGACAATATCGGCTTCCGTCTTATCAAAAGATCCATAAGCGATATTATTTCGGACCGTATCATTAAACAAAATGGTCTGCTGGGTAACAATACCGATCTGCCGGCGCAAAGAAGCCTGGGTGATCTCTTTGATGGGTTGTCCATCAATCAAAATTTCCCCCTCGCTGGCTTCATAAAACCTGGGGATCAGGTTGACCAGCGTGGTTTTACCGCCTCCACTGGTGCCGACAATGGCCACGATCTCTCCGGCCTTGACCGTAAGATCGATGTCCCGGAGGACCCAATCGTTTCCATAGCCAAAGGATACCTTTCGGAGGACAATCCCCTGCCGGATTCCGTTGATGGCTTGGGCTCCTGGTTGATCCTGGATTTCCGCTGGCATATCCATGACTTCAAAAACCCGGATCGCCGCCGCCATCCCTTGTTGGATCGTGTTGTTGACCCCGCTTAAATGCTTAATCGGTTCATAGAGCATCAACAGGGCTGTCAAAAAAGAAAAGAACGTTCCCGGCGTGGAATAGCCTTTAATGACATTATGTCCCCCATACCAGATAATGGAAGCAATACCGATTCCTCCCAGAAATTCCATGATGGGAGAAGACATGGATTTGATCGAGACATCCTTCATGGTCAATTGAAAAAATTTCCGGACCCGCTGCCTGAAGCGCTCAATCTCAAAGTCCTCGGTGCTGAAGGCCTTGACGATCCGGTTTCCGGACAGGGTTTCATGAAGATGAACGGATATCTCGGCCATCGTCTTTTGACTTTGGGTACTGATCTTTCGGAGTTTCCTGCCGAATTTTACAATGGGCAACACTGCGATCGGGAGGACCAGCATGGCCAGGATGGCCAACTGCCAATCACGATAAAAGATAACGCCTACCAGGCCCAGGATGGTAAAGGAATCCTTGAGAATCCCGGTCACCGAATTGGAAACCGCCCCTTGAATCAGATTGACATCGTTGATAATCCGGGACATGAGCAGGCCGGTTGCGGTTCGATCGAAATAAGAAAGGGAAAGTTTTTGCAAATGCGCATAGAGGGCCTCTCTTAAATTGGCAACGATCTTCTCCCCTACAAAACTCATTAAATAGGATTGCCCGTAAGCGAAAAACCCTTTAACGATGTATAAGAGGATAATAAAGGGCGGCAGCAAAGAAAGGGTGGATATTTTTTTCTGGAAAAAAATATCATCCAGGACCGGCTTGACCATAAAGGCCATCAAGGAGGTAATCCCGGCTACCACCAGCATACAAACCATGGCAGCCGACAATCGGGACCAATAGGGTTTAATGAGTTGGATAAGTCTTTTGGTGATCATCATTTCTAATTAATCATCTCCAGGGCCATTTGCGCCACTCTGCGGGAAGCGCCGGAGGCCCCCAATTTATTTCGAACAACTAAAAGTTCTTCCCGGGTATTCTGATAATATTCGGCATTCTCCAGGTATTGTATGGATCCCTCAATAATAGCCTCCGGAACTGCCTCTCCTTGAATATATTCCGGAATGATTTTTTTTCCAGCCACCCAATTCACCAGTCCGACAAAAGGGACATCGATCAAATGTCGGGCAATCCAATAATTGACCGGTGTGACCTTATAGACAATCAGGATCGGGATGCCTAAGATAGCGGCTTCCAGGGTGACCGTGCCCGAGGCCACAATGGCCTGCCGGCAACGGGCCAGGGTCTTCAGGGAATCCCCGGTTGCCAGCTCGATTAAAACGCCCCGATCTTGATAAGGCCGGATTTTTTCCTGGATGGTTCTGGAATCCAGGGTATTGGCTACAGGGAGGACAAATTGGACCTTTGCACCAAAGCGCCGGGTTAATTGGAAAGCGGTTTCCAACAGGACCGGCAGGATGGTTTTTATTTCCGTCGGCCGGCTTCCGGGCAAGAGGCCGATGAGTGCCCGTTCCTGATGGTTAACCGGAAACCGGGCGACCCCTTCAGGAAAACTGCTTTCCATCCGGTCCAGGAGCGGGTGCCCGACAAATTCAACAGGGACACCAAAGGATTTATAAAATTCCACCTCAAAAGGAAGTATAACCGCCATCCGGTCCACATCGCGAGCAATGTTTTTTACCCGCCCGGAACGCCAGGCCCAGACCTGGGGGCTGATATAATACAAGACCGGTATTTTTTCCTTATGGGCGGCCGTGGCCAAGCGAAGATTCATATCCGGATAATCGATCAGGATGATTAAATCCGGTTTCCGGTCCCGTAAAGCCTCCTTAACTGTTTGATAGGCCTTCCATAAATGAAAAATTTTGAACACTACCTCAGTAAAACCTACCACATTCAAAGGGGGGGGGTAGACCATTTCGACACCCAATTCCCTTAGAAGCGGTCCCCCGAGTCCGAACAGAGCCATCGGCTCACCCGATTGTCTAAGGACTTTAACCAAAGAAGCCCCATGGAGGTCTCCAGAGGCTTCTCCGGCGATAATGCAAATTTTTTTGATCGCTGGCTCCTTAAACTGAATGATGCAAAATTAAAAAGATGAAGAGGACCGTTAAAACTGGAAACCGGTAGTGCTTAATCAAAGGACGAAACGCATTCCAATTCTTTTAAGAAATCAAAGGTCCCTGGAGATTGATTGATTATTTTAAAGTTCTTTTGAATTTCCTGATTGATCCAGAGGGCCATGGCCAAGGCCTTCTTGCCTTCCTCCCCGCAGACCACCGGGGTGGAGCGGGTCCTGACGGCCTCAATAAAAGACCGAAGCTCCATCTCCAGGGCGTCACCGGAATCGGAGGTCCCATTTTCAGAGATAAACTGAGGCCGGATAGAAGAACTTCCCTTATCCGGTTCCAGCCGGACTACTGAATAGGATTTTTTCCCGAAATCCAAAGAAAGGTAGGCTGCCGGCTGGAAGATTCTCATCTTGCGCATTTCCTGGAGGGAGATCCGGCTGGCGGTAATATTGGCCACACAGCCGTTTTCAAACTGGATGCGCACATTGGCGATATCCACCCGAGGGGAAACCACCGGAACACCCACGGCTTGAATCTGTTG
Organism: Deltaproteobacteria bacterium; assembly: GCA_016219225.1. NCBI lineage: Bacteria > Pseudomonadati > Myxococcota > Myxococcia > Deltaproteobacteria bacterium. The sequence continues at coordinate 2,877 of JACRBX010000030.1, read as the reverse complement.
GGCCGGGGATTGGACCAGATGCAATATCAGATCCAGGTCATGGATCATCAAATCCAGGATCACATCCACATCAATGCCCCTGGCCTTGAAAGGGCTCAATCGATGGCTTTCAATAAACAAGGGGTTCTTAATATGGGGTTCGGTCTTCAAAAAGGCCGGGTTGAATCGTTCCAAATGCCCGATCTGCAACAGGCAATCTTTGGTCCCGGCCAGGGAAATCAACTCTTCCGCTTCCGACAAGGATTGACTGATCGGTTTCTCGATCAGACAATCGATTTTTTGATTAAGAAAATCCTTGGCCACCGGTGTGTGGATGGTAGTCGGCACGACTATACTGACCGCCTCGACTTGGGGAATCAATTGGCGATAATCTTCAAAGCAGGGGATACCGAATTTGCGGGAGAGCGCTTCCCGCCGGTCTTGATGAATATCGGCAATGCCGACCAACTCCACATCCGGCATCCCGGCGTACTTTTCCACATGGTATTTCCCTAAATGTCCAACACCGACTACACCGACTTTTATTTTTTTCATTTCCCTTATGACATCTACAATTAATTAAAAAAAAATGATTTCAAGTGTCGTGCTTCGTTGCCCCGGATCTTCGATTCCGAGTTAATCTACATCGAGACAATCGTTATCTTATACTGATCTGCCAATCGAATGGTTGCCTCCCGGTCAAAAATCAAGGTCTTATGGGCCTCGATGGCTAAAACATCGGCCTTGACCTCGTGCATGGTCTGAATAGTCTGCTCTCCAACCGCCGGCAAATCAAACCGTAAGTCCTGAAAAGGTTTGCTGACCTTTATGACCACGGCCTTTTCCTGGGCCAATTGTCCCCCCCGGCGAATGGTCTCATCCGTTCCTTCAATGGCTTCGACTGCCACGACCGCCCCATTCCGAACCACCAGACACTGTCCGATATCCAACTTTCCCAACTCCTTGGCTTGAGCCCATCCGAACTCAATGTCCCTTTTTTCCGCCGCAGATGGGCTCCGTCTGGTTAAAACCCCCTGGGGAGCTAAAAGAGAGGGCAGAAAGACCGTGGAGGGAAAAACCTGAAGCCCTTCCTTTTCCAATTCGGTGGCTACTGTTCTTAATATAAAGTCATCCTTCCGATGTCCCATTTTGGCTAAGACCAGAAGCCCTTTCAAATCAGGCCGGACCTTGGAAAACATCTTTTTTTTATCTATCCCCCCGGCCATGATGACTTCCCTGACCCCTTCATTTTTAAGAATCCGGATGAGCTTTCCAAATTCTCCCAGACGGATCCAAAAAATTTTTTCCACCAGGGATTCCAACTCCGGTTTCGTTTCTCCCTGATGGGCTACCGCAACCACCTTCTTTCCCTCTTCTTGGGCAGCCCGGGCAATTAAAATAGGGAAGTTGCCGCCGCCGGCAATCAAACCGATAGGGCCGGGCTGGGTCATTTGCGGGTTATGCCTCGTTGGGAGCTTCGAATAAATTCCAAAAACCGTTTGATTTCCGGAAAGGGGGGGACCTCTTTCTCAACCCGAAGAATGGCTTCCTGAATAGTCAGGTGGGACCGGATCACAATTTGATAGGTCTTTTTTAAGGCCATGATGACATCATTGGTGAACTCATGACGGGTCAAACCGATAATGTTTAAGCCGAACAGTTTGGCCCTTTCCCCGGCGGCGATGACATAAGGGGGGATGTCCTGAACGATCCCGGTTTTCCCACCGATATAGGCATAGGCACCTACCCGGACGAATTGATGGACCGCCGCCAACCCTCCGATAAAACAATAATCTTCCAAAACCACATGGCCACCCAAAGTAGCCACATTGGCCATGACAATCCCGTTGCCCAGGTGACAATCATGGGCCACATGGACATAACCCATTAAGAGGTTCTGGTCGCCGATGGAAGTAATTCCGCCGCCGCCGGGTGTTCCCCGATTAATGGTGACATACTCGCGAATGACATTTTCATCTCCGATCACTACCTCGGTTTTCTCTCCTTTAAATTTTTTGTCTTGCGGAGGAGTTCCGATGGCCGCAAATGGAGAGACAGTACAGTTCTTTCCGATGCGGGTATGGTGGTCGATATAAACATGGGGCCCTATTTGTGTACCGGAATCAATAAATACATCCCCCTCAATGACCGTATAGGCTCCGACGGAGACCGCCGGTCCTAATTCGGCTCGGGGATCCACAATGGCCGTTGGATGGATTAATACTTGGGACATTATGCCTCCTCGCCGGTCGGGGTCTCTTTATCGTCGGCAATGGCCGCGGTGAGTTCCGCTTCGGCTACCAAATTTTCCCGGACAAAGGCCTTTCCCTGCATCCTCCAGACCCTTTGTCCCCGGCGTAAGGCCGTTAATTCCAGGATCAGTTGATCCCCAGGAACCACCGGTTTCCTGAATTTTACCTTATCCATGGCCAGAAAATAGATCAGTTTTCCCATCAGATGCGGGGTGGATTTGTAGGCCAGTATTCCTCCGGCCTGGGCCATGGCTTCAACAATTAATACCCCGGGCATGATCGGTTTTCCTGGAAAATGTCCTTGAAAAAGGGCTCATTGACCGTCACATTCTTCAAACCGATCACCTTTTCATTTACGGTAAAATCCAGAATCCGGTCTAACAGTAAAAAAGGATAGCGATGGGGCAAAATCTGTTGGACTTCCTCATTACTGATCTCCATGTTCTTCCTTCCTCCCCTTTTCGGTCTCGGCCTCTAAGAGACGAATGCGATCTTCCAAAGACCTTATTTGTTTGGCCATCTCGGGTAATCGTTGAATAAGGGTCCGGGTCCGCAAATAGGTCTGATGCGGCATGGTCGGGTTGCCCGAAACGATCTCGCCGGCCGGAATGGATTTAGCCACCCCGGATTTCCCCCCCACCTTAAC
>JACRBX010000029.1 GCA_016219225.1 Deltaproteobacteria bacterium | reverse complement strand
TTGATGGTCTCGTAAAAACTCGTCATTCCCGCGAAGGCGGGAATCCAGGCTATATGTAACTAATTAAAAACACTGGATTCCCGTTTTCACGGGAATGACGTAAATCGGCACTTTTGGACTTTTTACGAACGCATCAATATTGACTTCGCCGACTAAGAGATGGCCCCCGTGGAATTGGTGCCAAAAGATATATGTTTATTTCTGGTTTTTTATTGTAGATTTATTATCCCCCTGGCTTCGATAACAAAAGAGAGGAATAAGGAACATGGCGTTGCTTGCATACATCGTGTTTATTTTCATCTTGGTCGGGATCGGGCCGCTCTTCTCCACTTCCGGTGTTACCGTCTATTTGTCTTTTGCCATACCCCTGGCGGGAATGGCAGCCATCCTGTTTCAGAAGCGATTCCATCATGGCAAATTTACGGATATGGGATTCAGATTAAACCGTAATGCCTTGATTGGTCTGGGTATCGGACTGTTATTTACGGTTGCCGCTATCTTCGTGCTCGTTGGACTGCCGTACTGGCTTGGGTTGGCGCAATTTTCTCTCAACCCGGCATCGGCAGGCAAGGGTGCGGAGATGTCCCCCTTCGTAACGGTAATCCTCACCCTGGTTATTGGCGGCGCGAGCCTGTTTGCCGCCTGCTTATTCGGCGAGGAGCTGGCCTTCAGGGGATACATCCTCCCCAAGCTGGAAGAACGATATGGAAGCCTTCCAGCCATCGTACTTTGTTCCGTGATCTTCGCCCTCTGGCATCTGCCGGCCTACTTCTCGATTTACGCCGGCGGTGCAGGTGCATCCGGATGGGGTTCCGTAGGCCTCATGCTGGTCGCCCATGGAATCTCAGCCGTTCCGATCAGCATCCTTTACCTGACCACCCGGGAACTCTATGGCGTATCCCTGTATCACGCACTCCTGGATGTTTTTCAGTACTCGATCATTCGCAGTCCGGAACTTGGGGCGGCGTCAAAGGATGCGGTCTACAATATGACCACCTCCCATGAGACGGTTCTGACCGTTATGGGCTGGGGGTGGCACATTATTGCCATCTTTTTCATGATTGGGCTCTGTAAGATTGGAAAGAAATGGACGCTACCCATGGGGATTGAGTCCGGGACGGAGGTGAAAGCATGAAAGAAGAGAACCTATCGGTTGATGCGGAGCAGGAGGCCGGCCAGGCACTGGAAGAACTCCGGGCGACACTCTACAGCATCGGTGACGGGGTTATTGTCACGGATGCTGCCTGCCGAATCACCCGGATAAATCCGGTTGCCGAAAGCCTCACCGGGTGGAGTGAAGTTGAGACCTTTGGAAAGCCATTGGATGACGTATTCCGCATAGTCAACGAAAAATCCAGGGCCGAGGTTAAAAATCCGGCTGAGCGTGTCCTGCGGGAGGGCAAAACAGTGGGGCTGGCCAACGACACCCTGCTTATCGCCCGAGACGGGACAGAGCGCCCCATTGCCGACTGCGGAGCGCCTATCTTCGACCGACAGGGGACGATCATCGGCGTGGTCCTGGTCTTTCACGACCAGACCGCCGAGCGCGCCGCCCAACGGGCGCTCAAGGAGAGTGAAGAACTGCACCGCATCACGATCGAAAATATCCTGGACCCGGTTTTTATTACCGATTCCGAGGGCAAGTTCACCTTTATCTGTCCCAATATTCCCCACATTCTTGGCTATTCCGTAGAGGAAATACGAGCCCTGGGCAACATATCTGCCTGTGTGGGCGAGGGCCGAAGTCTATTCGACCTTGAGGATCTGAACAGGCGGGGTGAAATCTCCAATATCGAAGCTGTGATCGCCAACAAAAACGGCGCTAAAAGAGATTATCTGGTCACCGTCAAACGGGTTTCGATTAAAGGCGGTACCATTCTCTATGTCTGTCGAGATATCACCGAGCGTAAGCAGGCCGAGGAGGAACACAAGGCACACGTTCGCTTTCTGGAAAACCTGGAGCGGGTTGATCTGGCCATCAAGCAGGAGATCAATGTTGAGAAGATGCTGTGGAATATAGTTGAGACGGTGTTTTCGATTTTCGACTGCGATCGGGCCTGGCTCTTTTATCCCGGCGACCCTGAAGCGCCGTCGTTTCGTGTACCCGTGGAAATCAGCCGGCCCGAATATCCGGGCGCCAATGTCCAGGACCTGGATGTGCCGATGACCCCCGACTTAGCCGAGAATTTGCGAGAGGTTCTGGAGTCAGATGACCCGGTGACTTACACCGCCGGGACGGAAAGACCCATTAACCAAGTGACTGCCGAACAATTCGGCGTTCAGTCCCAGATGACCGTTCCCCTTTATCCCAAGTTGGGTAAACCCTGGGTGTTCGGCATGCACCAGTGTTCCTATCCTCGCCTCTGGTCCAATGAAGAAAAAAAACTCTTTAAGGAGATCAGCCGCCGGATTGCCGATGGGCTCAGCAGCGTCCTCTTTCTTCGTGAACTCCAAGAAAATGAAGAACGATTCCGGGCCACTTTTGAACAGGCGGCCGTGGGCATCGCCCATGTTGCCCCGGACGGCCGATGGCTGCGGGTAAACCAGAAGCTGTGCGAGATTGTCGGGTATTCCAGACAGGAACTGCTCCAAAAGACGTTCCAGGACATCACCTATCCCGAGGACCTGGATGCCGACCTGGAAAACGTGCGCCAAGTACTGGCCGGAGAAATCCCAACCTATAGCATGGAAAAGAGATACCTGCGTAAAGACGGCTCCCTGGTCTGGATTAACCTGACCGTTTCAATGGTCCGTAACGCCTCCGGCGATCCCGCCTATTTCATCTCGGTCATCGAGGGCATTGGCCAGCGCAAGAAGGCTGAAGAGGAAAAGGAGATATTGCAGGGTCAGTTGCTTCAGGCCCAAAAGATGGAATCTGTGGGTCGGCTGGCTGGCGGTGTGGCCCACGACTTCAACAACATGCTGGGGGTCATTCTTGGCCATGCGGAACTGGCACTTGAGCAGGTGGACCCGGCCCAGCCGCTCCATGCCGATTTGGAGGAAATCCGGAAGGCCGGGCAACGGGCGGCCGACCTCACCCGGCAACTTCTGGCTTTTGCCCGAAAACAGACCGTATCACCCAAAGTCTTGGACCTGAACGACATGGTGGCCGGCATGCTCTCGATGCTTCGAAGACTTATCGGCGAAGATATCGATTTGGCCTGGTTGCCGGGTATCGAACTGTGGCCCGTCAAAATGGACCCGAGCCAAATCGACCAGATTTTGGCCAATCTGTGTGTCAACGCCCGTGATGCCTGCGCCGGGGTGGGCAAGGTCACCATTGAGACGAAAAATATGGCCTTTGATGAAGTCTATTGCACCCTCCACAAAGATTTTATCCCCGGCGAGTATGCCGAACTCGCCGTTAGCGACAATGGCTCCGGCATGGGCAAAGAGGTCCTTGAAAATCTCTTCGAACCCTTCTTTACCACCAAGGGGATGGGAAAAGGCACCGGGCTGGGGTTGTCCACCGTGTACGGCATCGTCAAGCAAAACAAGGGCTTCATCAACGTGTCCAGTGACCCGGGAGAAGGGACAACCATCCGGATCTATCTGCCACGCTTTATGGGGAAAAACGAAGGGATTTCGACGGAAGATCAATCCCGGAAGGCCGCAGGCGGCCCGGAGACCATTCTGCTGGTGGAGGACGAAGCGACAATGCTTGACCTGACCAGGACGATGCTGGAAAGACTTGGATATCGCGTGCTGACCGCCGGCACGCCGGGTGAGGCCATTGAATTGGCCGAAGAGCATGCCGGTGAGATCGATCTCGTGGTGACCGATGTGGTTATGCCCGAAATGACCGGAAGTGACCTTTGCAAGCGGCTGTTGTCGCTCTATCCGGACCTCAAGCGGCTGTTCATGTCCGGATACACGGCCAACGTAATCGCCCATTACGGAATCCTGGAAGAAGGCGTCTGTTTCATCCAGAAGCCCTTCTCTCTGATGGACCTGAGCTTCAAGGTTCGCGAGACACTGGGGAAAAAAGAAGGAGCGGAAGGGACAGACAACGTGCAGCCAACCAAAGAAAATTTAATAGGGAGGGAGCGATGACAAGAATAGCGATCGTTTTATCCATGTTTGTGGCCGGATTATTAGCACCTGCCTGGTCTCAGGCCGCTGAAACCACCTTAGAAACCCCTTACCTGATAGTGGGTGACACAACCGGCCATCTTTCCAATGAGCAACTGAAACGATTAGCCGGAATGGCCCAGGAAACACTCAATAAAGTCCTTGCATTCTGGTCTGCTGACCCCGGAATAGACCGATTTGGAAAGATAAGGGTCTATTTCGATCAGCCGCGAAGAGAGGTCTATTCCAGCGTTTTTTATTGGGACAAGAAGGGAAGTCAGCGGATACGCATCGTTCGGGTTTTCGGCACTGACGGCCTACCACAAATGATGGCCCACAAGCTTACGAGTGCCGTATTCCCCCAAAAGGACAAATTGATTCGCAACCTGATGGGTATTCTTACGGAAGCGCAGGTCGGCAATCCATTAACTTTCCCCATGTGTCGATTCAGCAGTGACGACTGGGTATTGGCTTTTCTGAAAACAAAATCCTACCTCCCTTTGCATGAATTGGGACCGGATCATGAATCATGGGGGATGAAGGATGCGGGCGGCGGCAAGCTCTCGATTCATGATAAAGCCAAACAACATAAGGCCTATGCCGAATCAGGGTCCTTCGGCAACTATCTGTTTCAGACCTATGGGATCAACAAGATAAAGCAGTTTCACCGGCTTTCCCATGACAAGGACCGGCCATGGCAGGAGGTGTTCGGGACCGGCCTGCGAGAACTTGAAGAGAATTGGCTTAAGGCCTTGAGGGCAAACGAAAAACCGAAGGAGGAAAATGTTTCAATCGTATTGAAATGGTTTGAAGCAAGCCCCGGGACAGCCTGTGCTGAGGCGCAAAAACTCGTAACCAGGGAACGGTAAACAGTGGCCGCACGAGTTACGTAATGGAATCGACATGGGGTCTTCCCGAACAGGTTATAAAATCCGGACCCCGGCTTTCGCCGGGGTGACGGATAGTGGGAAAATGGTCGTTATTCCGGGCTTGACCCGGAATCCGGAAAAATCATGATCGGTGGCGTTTCATTCTTTCCCTGATTTCCTCGTTGACCAATTGCTTTTGATGGTTATCCAGTGAGTCATAGAAATCCACCAGCAGGTCCAGATTCTTACTCAGAAAACCGGACATTTCGTTGATTTTTGTCTTTAAGGATTCAACCATCAATTTAACATTGGGATCTTCTTTGCTCATCTCCTTTTGGAACTGGTCCTTCATCTTTTGACGATGGCCCAGGGTTTCGGAAAAATGGGTTTTAAGATTTCCCTTGATGACCTCGTATTTCGCTTTCTGGGTGTCGCTGAGATTCAGTTCCTTGGCCTTTTTATCCATCCGCCAAAGGATAAAATCGGTCATATCCCGGCTGTGCGCTCCGGGATGAAAGCCACTGCCATGAAACCGGGGAGGAAAGCCCCCGCAGGGATCACTCCATGGCCCATAGGCCGATACCAGTCCGAATCCGGCAAGAACCAAAACCAAAAAGATAATACCGCTCCCGATAAAGACCTTGTTTCTTGTTTTCATTTTTTGACTCCTTTCTTGGTGTTGGGGTTAATGATTATTAGCTCTATTTTTCCGGTATGTTATTGCAGAGATGTAAAGAATCTTTTTTCCGCTTGTAAAAATTTGTTAAATAAATGTAAAAAAGAGTAAAAGGGGGTGACAAAAATGGGAAATCTGGTTTTAATGGTCGATGACGATGAAAAACTCCAAAAACGCCTCAAAGAATACCTGGAGAATAACGGATTTCGTGTTCTGGCCCTCTCGGACGGTTCCCATGTCCTCCAGACGATCGGCACCGAATCGCCGGACCTGGTCATTCTGGATATTATGCTGCCTGGAAAGGATGGGCTGGAAATACTGAAAGAGATCAGGCGGGATTATAACCTGCCGGTGGTTATGCTCACGGCCAGGGGGGAAGATACGGACCGCATTGTGGGATTGGAATTGGGGGGAGATGATTATCTGCCCAAGCCTTTTAATCCAAGGGAACTATTGGCCAGGATAAAAGCGGTTTTGCGCCGGGCCGCAACAGGAGTCACCGTCCAACACCCTGCCAAAGAACGTCTCTTTATCCAGTCGGGAGGGGTGACGCTGAACAGGGCCAGGCAGACTGTTTCAACGGAAGGCGGCGAAATAGAACTGTCCACGGCTGAATACCGGATTCTGGAAGTGCTGATGAAGAACCCCAATACCGTTTTGAGCCGCGATCAGCTCATGACCCTGGCCCGGGGGAGAGATTTTATGGCCTTTGATCGTAGCATCGATGTTCATATCAGCAAACTACGGGCCAAATTGGAGCCCGATCCCCGCTCACCCCAGAGGATAAAAACCATTTGGGGCAGTGGCTATATGTTTATAGATGCGTCATGACACCAGGCAAATTATACATCAAAATCCTTTTATCCTTTTTAGCCGTCTTTTTCACTGCCTTGATCGTGATCTTTGCCCTTTTTCTCGCCTTGCCCGGAAAGCACTTCACCGCCCACCTGGAAGAATCCACCAGGACCAAGGCCCTTATTATCAAAAAAGTGGTGGAAGATAAAATCCACTCGGAACCTGTTGCGGATTGGCACAAAAATGAACAACTGAAAAATTTTATTTTGGACTTCGGAAGCGTTCTGGGGGCCAGGCTCTGGCTTCAGAAACCGGACGGAACCATTCTCTTGAAGTCCTTCCCGGGAGAGATTCCGGATCTCGTTTCCCGGCTTAGAAAAAAACCTTCCCTGACCCGGGGGAATATCACTATTTACCGTCAGAGAGATCTGGATTATTACGCGGTTATGCCCATTGCCTTTGGAGGAGGAGAAACGGGTCATATCCATGTCCTGTTCGACAGACCGCAAGGGCCCCCTCGTCCCAAACAAGGCTTTGCTTTGGGACTTTTCATTATCGGTCTGGTGGCCGCTTTGCTGATCCTTCCCGTATCACGGATCATTACTAGTCGTCTTGAAAAACTCCGCCAGTCGGCCTTAACCATAACCGAGGGGGATCTTTCCTGCCGGGCGGATGTCAGGGGCAAAGATGAGATCGGTGACCTGGCCCAGGCCTTTAATCGAATGGCTGATAAACTGGGAACTATGATTGGGAACGCCCGGGAGCTTATGGCCCATGTCTCTCATGAGCTGCGCACGCCTCTCACCAGGATCAGGATTTCCGAAGAAATGCTCCGGGAAAAACTGGAACAAGGGGAGGCTGCTTTTTATGAAAGACACCTGGATGAAATACGGGAAGATATCCAGGAACTGGATCATCTCATCGGTCGAATCCTGGAATTGTCCAAGTTGGATATGCAAGGAGCACCCCTGATCTTCGCACCTTTTGACCCTTCGGAAGTTATCCGGGAGCTTCTTCGACGATTTCAACCGGTGATCCAGAAAAAGGATCTGCGGGTTGTGTCGGACATTTCATTACTCCCCACCTTTTTCGGGGATAAAGAAGCCCTGACCACCGTCTTTTTAAACCTTCTTGATAATGCCGTCAAATTCACACCAGAAAAAGGTCAGATCCATATCCTATCGAAACAATCCCCTGGGTTTTTAGAGATAAGTATAACCAACACCTTCGAGGAATTACCCGAAAGCGAGCTTTCCAGGATCTTTGACCCCTTCCATCGGGCTAAACAATCCAAGGCCGCCGGTTCAGGGCTGGGCCTGGCCATTGCCAAAAAGATCATTGAGCGGCATGGCGGAACCATTGGGGCTTATAATCTGGAAAAGGGATTGGAAATAAAAATATCTTTGCCTGATCAGAAAGGATAATTTATGGATAAACCCCAATTTGAATCCATCGATCAGATGGCTGAAACCACGGCGGCTGGTTTGTCGCAGGCCTGTGCCTCGTCCGCCTTCCAACTGTTTCAAGACAAATCTTTCCGGCAATTGGCCGGGTTCGAACAAATCAGTCAGGTGGAGCAGGACCGGATCTTTAATGAACTGGTTGTAGCCCATCTGGCTCTTATCATGCTTCTCCTGGAAGCCCCTGATCTCCGGGTAGTCGATGAGTTCCGCGGCTATCTCAAGAATTTGAACACAAAAATCCCCAAGGCCTATGTAAATCATTTAAGGACATTGGGTGTGGAGGCCGGGTATCTCAAGGATTGGGAAAAACTGATCTCCCTGCGCTTTGAGGAATATGCCCGGGACAGACACGACGTCCGGGCGGCGGCCATGGAGATGGAATCAGCGGAAAAACCCCTTGAGATGGAGGATCTGTCAAAGATTCAACTGCTCGTTCCGGTTCAAGCCGTGGCCATCGGCTGTCATCATCACGTTTGTCGGGGAGAGACCACGGGGCGCGATGAACTATTTAAATGGACGTTGAAATCCCTTTCTCAGTTCTATGTCGAATTCCGGGTCCGATTCGAAGGCGGTAAAATCACCCCGCTGACCAAGGCCCGGGTGGCCCTGAAACGGGTTATGGGCCGCAAGCGGAAGCGCGGGAAATCGAAGTAAAAACAGGAGCGTGTTGGACAGGATACTCGATCTCAGAATGGTTAGACCGCCCTTGATCTTCTGCGATGATTAGAATCCAGAATTCTGGATTCCAGGTTTTCAGTATCTATGCTTTATCACTCACCCCGGCCGAGGCAAAAGTGGCCATTTCGTTATAAATCTTCACCGAGGCCTCGATGATAGACATGGCCAGGGCGGCACCGGTGCCTTCCCCGAGACGCATCTTCAAATCCAGGATCGGTTCCACTTTAAAAAGCCGCAAAAAGGTGGCATGCCCGGCTTCCTCGGACAGGTGGCTGAAAAAGAGATACTCCCGGACGGACGGGCATAATCGGCAGGCGACCAGGGCTCCGGCGGAAGAAATGAATCCATCGACCACTACCGGAATACGGGAGGCTGCCGCACCCAGGCAAAGACCGCAGATACCGGCAATCTCCAAACCGCCTACGGCGGCCAGGGTGCTGAGGGGATCACTCAACTTTGCCTGGTTGACCTTCAAGGCCCGCTTGATGACTTCTATCTTTTTAATCAACCCGGCATCATCGATCCCGGTGCCGCGGCCGGTAATATCTTCCACCGGGCAGGGGAGCAGGGCGGCAAAAAGGGCCGATGAAGGGGTGGTGTTGGCGATCCCCATTTCTCCGGTCCCGATGAGGGTCACACCATCTTGAGCGGCCGACCGGGCCAATTCAATCCCGGCTTCTATGGCTTGCCCGGCCTCTTCAAGACTCATGGCCGCTCCTTTGGCCATATTGTTGGTCCCGAACTTTATTTTGCGGCGGATGAGATTCGGCGCATCGGCTAAGGGATCATCCACCCCCATGTCGATCACGCAGACTTCCGCTCCGGCATGTCTGGCCAGGACATTCACCGCCGCCCCTCCGGCCAATATATTCCGGACCATTTGGGGGGTTACCTCTTTGGGATAGGCCGAGACCCCTTCTTCAGCCACCCCGTGATCCCCGGCAAAGGTAAATATTTTTTTCCTTCCCAACAAAGGGGTGGTCGTGTTGGTGATCAGACAGAAACGGGCAGCCAGGTCTTCGAGCCGGCCCAGACTTTTGGGCGGCTTG